>CAVDXJ010000154.1:0-4849 GCA_963612765.1 Oscillospiraceae bacterium | reverse complement strand
ATGCAGGGTGGCCGTAAAGTACTCTTTCCCCAAGCATTCTAGCAACATACTTACTCCCCTATTCAACGTGCATTGGCGCAAAAGGGTACTTTTTTGCCATGACAAGAGGACGGAAAAGAAACCCCGCGGACGCAGGCCCGCACAAACCCTGTGACATAATCTGCTGAAGTATCGAGAAAACGACTGGAGGCGAGCGATGCGACTCGAGCCCATCTGTGCGCTCTACCCCGCCAACAGCGCGGATGCTAATAAACTCGCACGCCTCGATTGGCCGGCAGGCACGAATCAAGTACCCGATCTCTCGTTTCTTTCGTCAACGAGAAAGCCCGTCCTTCTCGCCTACCGTATACAACGAGACGCCGAGAAGGACTCGTGGGGCCTTATCGGCAGCGTTGCCTCAAACGATTACACGGCCCGAAATATATTGCCGCACGAGGAGACCCTCGTCGAAACCGTACGGGTAAGAAGCGCCTATCTGCATACCGCCAAGGCACAAACCGGACCGGTGCTTCTCGCGGGGAGGGGCAAGGCCGTTGAAGAAGCGCTCGCTCTAGCTCGTAACGAGGCTCGAGACAGCGGGCCTCTCACAGTCATCCAAACCGACGGACGCACCGACACCCTCTGGGCCTTGAGCGATGCCTGCGCCAAGCAAATCCAGGCCCTTCTCGCCCATGCAGAGAAACCTCTGATCGCCGACGGCCACCACCGAGCAAAGGCGACAGCGGCAATCTGCGGCAGCATCCTCGTCGCCCTCTTTGCCGAGAAGGAATTTGACCTTGGCGCCTGCGAACGCCTGGTCTCCGGTGTGCCAAACCGCGAAAACCTGGCCGAGATGATCGGCTCACTTGGTCTGCAGGTATCGCACTCGAACGGCTTGACACCCGCTCCCCGTCACGCCAAGCTCTGGGACGGCCGCGCCTGGCACGACATCGCGCTTGGCAACGCGCCGCAGCTCACAAGCGATTCTCGCCTGCTGCAAGACAAGGTCTTCTCTCCTACCCTGGGAATCACCGACCCCACAACAGACCCGCGCCTTATATGCCTGCCAGCCTGCGACGACCCGTGCGGCCTGGAGTCGTTAACCCAAGACGGCCGCATCGCTTTGCGCCTTCACCCGTGCGACCTTGAGCTTGTTTACCAGATGGCCAACCAAAGCCGGCTCATGCCGCCCAAGACAACGTGGTTTACGCCCAAGCCCTTGCCAGGAATCGTGGCTCGCCGCGCCTAAGTTCCCACCCGCAAAACATAACCGGCCCGGATAAATCCAGGCCGGAAATATCAAACAAACAGTTGGTCAAAACCTAAAGCTACATCACGTGGTGGCCGTCGTTGCCGAACTTACTGGCGGCAACCCTAAGGTTGGATTCCTCATCGGACGCGGTAGCGACGGAACTCTTCCTCTTCTCGTCGCCACGGTCAATCTTGACGCCGCCGCCGACGGACTCCAGATCCTCGGGGGCCAGTTCCCGCTTCTTCTCGTCAGTCATGGTGGTTCTCCTTAAAGATAGTTTAAAAATGCGGCCCGGAAGAAATCCAGGTCGGAAATATCAAACAAACAGTTGGTCAAAACCTAAAGCTACAGCACGTGGTGGCCGTCGTTGCGGTACTTACTGGCGGCAACCCTAAGGTTGGATTCCTCATCGGACGCGGTAGCGACGGAACTCTTCCTCTTCTCGTCGCCGCGGTCAATCTTGACGCCGCCGCCGACAGACTCCAGGTCCTCGAGGCTCAGCTCCTGCTTCTTCTCGTCAGCCATGGTGGTTCTCCTTAATCGTTGGGGGGCTGCCTTACAAGACCTATTGTTATCTAAGCGCCCCAATGGCGCAATAAACACTGTGTCGCATTAAGAACAGCCAGTTTACCTGCGGTTTATTTACCAAGCGGGTGCGGACCGGCGGCGCGAACCTCGTCGGACATGGACTGCAGGCGCTTCTCGGCGTTATCCACGAACATCGCGGCCAGGCTCTCGGCGCGGACGTCGTAGTCCTCGGGGCTGTCCCAGGTGCTCTTGGGATCCAGAAGCTCGCTGGGGACGTCGGGGCAGGCGGTGGGCACGTCAAGGTTGAAGCGCTCGTCGTGGACGAACTCGCAATCGTCAATGATGCCCGACTGCGCGGCCTCGACCATCTTGCGGGTGTACTTGAGCTTGATGCGCGAGCCCACGCCGTAGGGACCGCCGGTCCAGCCGGTGTTGATGAGATAGACGCGGGTGCCGCCATGCTCGATCTTCTCGCCTAACATCTGGCCGTAAACCATGGGGTCAAGCGGCATGAACGGCTCGCCAAAGAGGCTCGAGAAGGTGGGCTGGGGCTCCTTGACGCCGCGCTCGGTGCCGGCGACCTTGCTGGTGAAGCCGGTCATGAAGTGGTACATGGCGGCGTTCTTGTCCAGCTTAGAGATCGGGGGCAGGACGCCAAAGGCATCGGCGGTGAGGAAGATGACAACGTCGGGCGTGCGCTTGGCGCTGCCCTTGAGCACGGCGTTGTCGATGAACTCGACGGGATAGGCCACGCGGCCGTTCTCGGTCAAGGAGACGTCGAAGTAGTCGGCCTCGCGCGTCTTGGGATCGATGACCACGTTCTCACAGATGGAGCCAAAGCGGATGGCGTTCCAGATCTGGGGCTCGGTCTCCTCGGTGATATTGATGGTCTTGGCGTAGCAGCCGCCCTCGATGTTGAAGACGGAATCCTCGGCCCAGCCGTGCTCGTCGTCGCCGATGAGCTTGCGATTGTCGGCGGCAGACAGCGTGGTCTTGCCGGTACCCGAAAGGCCAAAGAAGACCGTGGTGCCGTGGCTTGCCGGGTTCATGTTGCACGAGCAGTGCATGGGCAGCACGCCGTCCTCGACGGGCAGCAGGTAGTTCATGGTCGAGAAGATCGCCTTCTTGATCTCACCGGAGTACTGGGTGCCAACCACCAGGATGACCTTCTCGGTGAAGTTGATGACGACCGCGGCCTCGGAGTGGGTGTGGTGGACGGCCGGGTCGAGCTTGAGCTTAGGGGCGGCCATGACCACGAAGTCGGCCAAGCCGTAGTTGGCAAGCTCCTCTTGCGTCGGGCGCACGAGCATCTGGTGAGCGAAGAGCGCCTGGCTGGCCAGCTCGGTGATCACGCAGAACTTGCGGGAGTAGCGGCGGTCGGCGCCGGCGATGCCGTGGACCACAAAGAGGCGCCTCTCAGAGAAGTGGGCGATGACCTCGGACTTGATGCGGGCGTAGTCGTCGGCCGACATGGGCACGTTGACCTCGCCCCAGGCGATCTTGTCGTGGACCTCGGGGGTGTCGACTACAAAGCGGTCCTTGGGCGAGCGGCCGGTGTACTGGCCGGTGGTGACGCACAGGGCGCCGGTGCTGGCAAGGGTGCCCTCGCCGCGGTCGACGGCCTTCTCGATCAAAACGGCGGGCGACGCGTCGATCCAGGTCATGTCGTCGGTGTGGGCGATACCGTAGTGCGCGAGTTCCTCGATAATCATGCGAAACCTCCTGTTGGCGGCATTACAACGCTTGGGTTAGAACGTATGGGCCGCGTCTGGTGCCGGTCGCCTGATTTGGGAAGGCTAAGGGGGCGCCAAGCGCTAGAGTAAAGGGGTACTCACGGCCCACGGAGAATACGGTACCGCTGACGTGCGCGAAACGCCCGCTCGCGTCCGCAAGTGGTGTTAACCAGTACTCAAGTGGCATGAAGCCAGCCAAAACGGCACGTTATGAACGGAGAAGCGCATGGCAGAACTCATCAGCATCAGCGACGGCAACGTAAGCGCGAGCATCGACCCGATGGGCGCCCAGCTCATGAACCTGGGCCTGGGAGGCAACGAGTACCTGTGGCAGGGCGACCCCGCGTTCTGGAACCGCCGCTCGCCGGTGCTCTTTCCCATCGTGGGCGTTCTGCGCGATGGCCGCGCGACAAGCGCGCAGGGCGAGGTCGTTCTTCCCCGCCATGGCTGCGCCCGCGACTTTGAGCACGCCGTCGTGGAGAAGGACGACTCGCACGTGGTGTTTGAGCTGGATGCAAACGAGAAGACCCGCGCTGCCTACCCGTATGATTTTCGTTTGAACATGGGTTACGAGGTGCGCGAGGGGGCCTTGTACCAGAGCTACACCGTGACCAACACCGGAGAGGTCGACCTACCCTTTACCTTTGGCGCACACCCCGCGTTTAACGTACCTTTGTGCGGCGCCGATGAGGCATACGGCGATTACGAGCTGTGTTTTGCTAAGCCCTGGACCGCCGTTGTGCCCACCGTGCTGGAAAACGGCCTGCACGACTTCGCAAAGATGCACACCTTGTTTGAGGATGCGGACAGCTGGACGCTCTCACACGAGAAGATTGACAAGCTTCTCACCATCGTGTTCAAGGACGTGCCGGGCGACACCGTGACGCTGGTGGGCACCAAGAGCGGCCACGGCGTCGAGGTCGCCTTCCCCGGCTTCGACTACCTGGGCGTTTGGACGGCGTCTGCCGAGGCACCGTTTGTGGCCATCGAGCCCTGGCACGGCTGTGCCGACTGCCTGGACGAGTCCGGCGTGTTTGAGGAGAAGCGAGACACCATCGTTCTTGCCCCCGGCGAGAGATGCACCTACACGTTTAGCATGCGCCCGTTCTAATAGAAAACACGAAATTGGGAATCCGATTTTGTATTTAGCCGCCTTAGGCCGGTTTTCGAGAGGAAAAGCCCAGTTGGCAAATGCCCGAAACCTGAGTCAAAGCTGCGAATCGCAAAATGGATTCCCAATATCGCATTCTTTGAGATTCGAAGGCCTCGCAGGAAGCCAAGAAGCTTCCCACGAGGCCTTGTTTTTACAGGCAGGCGTCGACGAAGGCGCGCCAGATGCTCATGTCGGGCTCGGAGT
>CAVDXJ010000153.1:0-4872 GCA_963612765.1 Oscillospiraceae bacterium | reverse complement strand
CCCCGCTTACGGCATGCGCGAGATGGCGCCTATTGTTTTGCTGGAACCAAAGGGCGGCGCATCTTTAAAAAGAGGCCCTAAGCTTGCGAAAACAAAAGCGGTTGAGAAGATGCGAATCAACTTGCTGGGTGACTTCTCGCTGTGCATTGGACCGAGGGTGATAGATGGTGCACGGCTTGAGCAGAGGTCGTCGAAGGCGATGCTTGAGTTCTTGGTACTGCACAAACGTTATAGCGCTGGGCAGGCAAAGCTGTTTGAACAGCTTTGGCCAAGCTTTACGTATGAGGCTGCGCACGACAGAATGTACCAAACCAAGTCGCACATAAGGAAGGTGCTGAGAAGCGCCGGGTTCACGGCGGATCCTTTTGTGACCGGCCGAGCAAATGGGACGGTTGGTCTGGACCCTGGCCTGGTAACTTGCGACGTCGATGAACTGATGGGCAAGGCTCGCGCGGCAATAACGGAGCAAGACGACGTTAGGACCATCGAATTGGCCTTGGAAACTGAGGGGCTGTATGCCGGCGATCTATGGGTACCCACAAGCGACGTAACGGGGTACGTGACTCACATGGCGGCAACGATAAAGACGGTGTACACCGATGCGTTGCTATCCGGCGCCGAGGCGGCGTACAAGACTGGCCGTTTGCGCGTGGCATCCAGGCTTGCGCACAGCGCTCTCATCACCGAGTCGATGCGGGAAGACGCCGAGATGGTTTTGCTTAGAGCCCTAAAAGAAAGCGGCCGTGGCAAGGAGGCGGCAGAAAACTACGGGCAGTTTTGCCAGAACATGGCGGAGGTCGCGGGCAGGCCGCCGTCAAAGCAGCTAAGAGCCCTGGCAGCCGAGCTTATGCTGTCGTGTGAGAAGAGTGCGTAAGGGTGCTGTTTTAGTTGAGACGCTAATATCATGTCGTATCTGTTACGGGATACCAGTAAAGTGATGAAAGACTGCACCCAAGCAGACATTTGTTTGCTATCGACGCTGAGGATTTACCATGGCTAATTTTCTCTCTAAGCTGCTCTCCATTGGTGCCGACAAGGAGCTTAAGGAGTATGAGCGTATAACCAAGCAGGTCAACGACCTTGAGCCTAAGTACGAGGCTATGTCTGACGACGAGCTCAAGACCCAGACCGAGGTCTTTCGCAAGCGTTATGCCGATGGCGAGACCTTGGACGACCTTCTCCCCGACGCCTTTGCTGCCGTGCGTGAGGCTTCCAAGCGCACGACCGGCCTGCGTCACTTTGACGTGCAGATCATTGGCGCCATCGCGCTTCACCGCGGCACCATCGCCGAGATGAAGACCGGCGAGGGCAAGACGCTTGTCTCGACCCTGGCCGGCTACCTCAACGCCATCCCCGGCAAGGGTGTTCACATCGT
Organism: Oscillospiraceae bacterium; assembly: GCA_963612765.1. GTDB lineage: Bacteria > Actinomycetota > Coriobacteriia > Coriobacteriales > Atopobiaceae > Paratractidigestivibacter. The sequence goes on along the minus strand of CAVDXJ010000153.1, from coordinate 3,497 downwards.
CACGGTCAATGATTACCTGGCCAAGCGCGACTCGGAGTGGATGGGCAAGATCTACCGCTTCTTGGGTATGGAGGTTGGTCTTCTGCAGAACGGCATGAAGATCAGCATGAAGAAGCCCGCCTACGCGGCCGACGTCACCTACGGCACCAACTCGGAGTTTGGTTTCGATTACCTGCGCGACAACATGGTGACCCGTCCCAACCAGCGCGTTCAGCGCGGCCACAATTTCGCCATCGTCGACGAGGCCGACTCCATCTTGATCGACGAGGCCAGGACCCCGCTTATCATCTCTGGCGCCGGCACCAAGTCGGCCAACACCTACAAGGACTTCGCTCGCGCCGTTCGCGGTCTTATCCCCGAGGAAGACTACGAGATGGACGAGGCCAAGCACACCATCGCCACGACCGAGGAAGGCCTCAAGAAGGTCGAGAGAAACCTCGGCATCGAGGATATCTATGCCGACGAGTCTGGCCAGCTGGTCAACCACCTGCAGCAGGCGCTTAAGGCCGAGTACATGTTCCACCGCGACCAGCAGTACGTGGTCACCGATGGCGAGGTCAAGATCGTCGACGAGTTCACCGGCCGCATCATGGAGGGCAGGCGCTACTCCGAGGGTCTGCACCAGGCCATCGAGGCCAAGGAAGGCGTGATCGTCAAGGAAGAGAACCAGACCCTGGCGACCATCACCTTGCAGAACTACTTCTTGATGTACGACAAGCTCTCGGGCATGACGGGTACCGCCATGACCGAGGACGCAGAGTTCCGTGAGGTCTATCACATTCCCGTTCAGGTTATCCCGTCCAACAAGCCGGTGATTCGCCAGGACCACGACGATCTGGTCTACCGCACCGTGGATGCCAAGTTCAAGGCTGTGGCCGACGACGTGTGCGAGCGCCACGCCAAGGGCCAGCCCTGCCTGGTGGGTACCGTTTCAATTGAGAACTCCGAGAAGCTCTCCCGCATCCTGGACAAGCGGGGCATTAAGCACAACGTTCTTAACGCCAAGTTCCACGAGCGCGAGGCCCAGATCGTCGCGCAGGCCGGCCGCGAGGGCGCCGTTACCATCGCAACCAACATGGCCGGTCGTGGCACCGACATCTTGCTGGGCGGCAACCCCGAGCTCATCTCGCTTGATCTGCTGCGCCAGGACGGCATTGACCTTGAGGAGGCCACGGGCGAGCAGCGCGTCGAGGCCATGGCCCGCGCCAAGGAGATGTGCGCCATCGAGCACGACCACGTTTTGGCCGCCGGCGGCTTGTGCGTCATTGGCACCGAGCGCCACGAGAGCCGTCGTATCGATAACCAGCTCCGTGGTCGTGCGGGCCGTCAGGGTGACCCGGGCGAGACCCAGTTCTACCTGTCGCTTGAGGATGACCTCATGCGCCTGTTTGGCGGCGACCGCATGGACAAGATCGCGGCCATGATGACCAAGTACGAGATGCCCGACGACATGCCTATCCAGCACAAGATCGTGAGCAAGGCCGTCGAGAGCGCCCAGCGCAAGGTCGAGGAGGTCAACTTCTCGATGCGTAAGAACGTCCTTGACTACGACAACGTCATGAACAAGCAGCGCCAGGTCATCTACGAGGAGCGCAACAAGATCCTGGACGGCAAGGACCTCAACGCCCACATTGACGAGGTCACCTTCGACACCGTTCAGCGCAAGGTCGCCGAGTTCTGCCCCGAGGACGCACACCGCGAGGATTGGGACATCGAGGGCCTGGACAAGTGGCTCGAGGAGCTTACCGGTCACAAGGACGTGCCTTCTTACTCTGACGACGACGAGCAGGGCGACATCTCTGATGCCGTGGACAAGTTTGTCGACCAGGCGTTTGCCGAGAAGTCCGAGCGTCTTGGCGAGAGCATCATGCAGACCCTTTCTTCTCAGGTCATGCTGCGCGTCATCGACACCCGTTGGATGACCTACCTGCAGGAGATGGACTACCTCAAGACCGGTATTGGCCTGCGCGGCTTTGGTCAGCGCGACCCGCTGGTCGAGTACAAGTCCGAGGCTTACGCTGCATTCACCGAGCTGGTCAACACCATGTACGAGGATTACCTGCGTACCATCCTGCGCATCGAGGTTATGAACGGCCCGGCACGCCAGGCGCCTGTGGTCACCACCGAGGAGCCCGATGAGCTGCGCGGCGCTCAGTACTCCGGTCCCAGCGAGGCCGACAGCGCCCAGCTTGTGGCCCGTGCCCAGGCGGCGCGCGGCACCAGCCACGCGGCTCCTATCCCCACCCGTGGCAACGTTGCGGGCCCCGGTCCTCAGGGTGCCAACCCCGGCGCTTCTAAGCCCAGGACCTACCGCAAGTCCGATGACCCCGATCCTTACGTGGGCGTTGGCCGCAACGACCTGTGCCCCTGCGGCAGCGGCAAGAAGTTCAAGAACTGCCACGGTAGGAACTAGTACATGGCCTATGACCTGCAGGCAGATCTTCTCGCCTTCGAGCATAGGCTTGCCGAAGTCGAGAAGTACCTGCGAATTGAAGAGCGCAAAAACGACGTGGCCCGTCTGGAGGAGGCCTCGGCGCAGCCCGGCTTTTGGGACGACGCCGAGGCTGCTCGCCAGACCATGGCCGAGCTGACCCGCGCCAAGGACGACGTGGAGAGCATCGCGGCGGCCAAGCAGCTGCTGGACGATGCCCAGGCTTGCTACGAACTGGCCCAAGAGGAGGCCGACGACCTCGAGGCGGCAGAGCAGCTGACCTCCGAGGCGGCAGAGCTTCTCGCCAAACTGGAAGAGTCGTTGTCCGACCTTGAGCTTTCCAGCTGGTTCACCGACGAGCTGGATCACGGCGACGCCATTATTACCGTGACGCCCGGCCAGGGCGGCCTTGAGGCCCAGGACTGGTGCGAGATGCTCTTTAGGATGTATCTGCGCTACTGCGATCGTCGCGGCTGGTCTGTGGACGTCAACGACTGCCCGCCGGCCGAGGTTATTGGCATCGACCGCGCGACCTTTACCGTGCATGGCAAGAATGCCTACGGTATGCTGCGCGCCGAGGGCGGCGTCCACCGCTTGGTGCGCATCTCGCCCACGGACGCGCAAAAGCGCAGGCAGACGACGTTTGCCGGTGTGGAGGTCCTGCCCGTCTTGCCCGATGACGTCGAGGTCGAGATCGACCCCAAGGACCTGCGTATCGACGTCTACCACGCGACGGGCCATGGCGGCCAGGGCGTCAACACCACCGACTCGGCGGTTCGCATCACGCACCTTCCCACGGGCACCGTGGTCACGTGCCAAAACGAGCGCAGCCAGCTTCAGAACAAGGCGTTTGCCATGAACATCCTGAAGAGCCGCTTGTACGAGAAGGAGCTGGAGAAGCGCGCGGCAGAGCTTGACGAGCTGCGCGGCCCCAAGCACGAGATTGGCTTTGGTAACCAGATTCGAAGCTACGTGCTGTACCCGTATCAGCTGGTCAAGGACCTGCGCACAGGTGTCGAGACGGGCAACGTGGACTCGGTTTTGTCAGACGGTGACCTGGATAAGT
>CAVDXJ010000152.1:0-4887 GCA_963612765.1 Oscillospiraceae bacterium | reverse complement strand
GTGGTAGTCGCTCACGATCATCCCGGCGCCCACGGCGTCGGCAGCGGCCGACGAGGTCGCCCCCGCGTCCTCGTAGGTCACCTCGCATTCCTTAGTGGTCGTCGCGAGGCTCGTGCCGCAGGCGGTGCAGAACTTCTGGTCGAGGTCGATGGCGGCGTTGCAGGTCGGGCAGTTCATGGTGTCTCCTTTCGTTTGGACTTGATGGCTTGGATTCTAGAGACGCCAAAAAACCTGATATAGAGATTTTGACCGGGTAAAAAACTTTGTTCCAAAAAGGGATTTCTACTCGGTCAAAAACACTATTTCGTTCAGCCAGCGTGTACTATCCTGAACACGTCCTGATAGGGGAGGTATTTCGAACCCCGACTTCGCAATATGAGAGGAGCCCAGATGAAGTGCCCAAAATGCAGTGCCGAGAATGGCGAGGGCGATAAGTTCTGCGTCGAATGCGGCGCGCAGCTTGTCGAGCCGGTTAAAGAGGAGCGTGACGCACCTTCTGCGGACAAGCCAAAGGAGGCAAAAGCAGCCGATAGTGCCCCTGCTGCCGACCAGACCCCTGCCGCCGAGCAGGTCTCCGCGGCCGCTAAGGCAACCGCCGAGAAGGCAGGCGCGCTCGCCGATCGATTCAAGTCTCTCCCCAAACAAAAGCAAATGATTTTCGGGGGGGGCTTCGCCGCTGTCGTTGTAGTTATCGTCGCGCTTGTCGCGGTGATGAACGGCGGTCCATCAAATAGCGTCGTCGAGAACTACCTGCGCTCGCAGACCTATTCTCTTCCCCAGTCTTCCGCGACGACCCTTACCGTCGACTCGGTGAGCGTCACGGGCAAGACCAAGATGGAAGGCCCCAAGGACCTGATGGCCTTCTTTGGGGCTTCTGGAACCACTTACTATAGCTTCGAAGCGCAGGTGAAGGCCTCCGGCAACGGCGTCGAGATGACCGCGACCTACGATTCCATCGATGTCGCAAAGGCCCAAAAGACCGGCGAGTGGACCGTTTATTCGGGGTCGTCATCGTCGAAGACCTACACCGCAACCGCAGGCATGGACCGCAAGGCGGTTGACGACGACCTTGCCAAGTTCAACGAAGGCACGTCCAGCACCAGCGACATTATTAAAAAGGCTTTAAGCTGGACGACTGAAGAAACGAATGGCGTCTACCCTATTCATTTGGAGACCATTTATGCCGGAGGCAAAGCCGAGGTCGTTGACGAGAAGTTTGACCAGTCGGCCCAAACCGATACTTTCACGATCAGCCTGACTAAAGATTGCGCCTTTTATTCGGCGAGCGGCACGATTACTGCTGTCTATAAGTTCAACGGCGATGGGACAACCGGCGGCACCTGGGCACTTAGCTCCGCTGAGCGCGACGAGAAGACCTCCGAAGTCAATTACGACAACCTTATTGGCACCTGGACTGGTTCGTTCAATGACTTTCAATTCTCCACGTTTGGCAAGTGCTCCGGCGCGAGCGCGCAACCCCTCAAGGTCGTCATCGAGTCTGTCGATAACAAGACGCTTGAGGTAAAGGGCAAGTTCACCGGCCTTCGCCACCAACATGGCAAAACCGCGGAATTCAAACAGGACTCTACCGACGGCGACCAGGTTCTTGTGGATCAGCCTTTCACCATGTCCTTTTCTAGCGATAACGTCCTGGCAAACATGACGGTCTCTTATAGCGGCTATTGGTTGAGCGGAGAAAAGGCCGCCGAGTACCAGTCCGAAGAGACCAGTGAGGGACAAATGAGGCTGTGGCTGGCGTTTGATTCCACCGAGTCCGGCGAGGAAGATAAGCTCCAGGCGGCTTTGATAACCGTGGTAAACGGCGACAAGCTCGACTACCACTGGGGCGATAGGTACGACCTCTCCAAGGTGGGGTAACGCATGAGTTCCGTCTGTCCCAAATGCAAGCACCAAAATAAAGACGGCGCCAAGTTCTGCGGCGAGTGCGGCCGCGCGCTGCCCCAGGACGGACCTTTGGTGGAAAAGGCCGAGGTTGCCGACGACGAGAAGCGCCCGTTGTCAGAGTCTCAGACCCTTGACGAGAGGTCTAAGAAGCAGAAGTGCGTGAAGATCGGCATGTTCTTCGTCCCGCTCTACGCCGTCATTATCGTCGCTCTTATCACCACCATCGGCGTCGCGGTCGCAGCGCTTCTCCTCTACAGAAACTACGCTGGCTCCACAACAACGCCGCAGCAGACGTCCGGGCAGACGGCGCCTACTGCGCAGCCCGGGGAGACCCAGGTTGAAGAGGGTGCCGAGGCCGAAACGACCGTCGAGAGCGAAGAGTCGGCCGAGGCCGCTTCCCCCACGGAATTCTCCTACGAGACGGCGAGCGTAACTGTTAGCGTCCCGTTCGATCCGGTCACGAATGACGGCGAGCGATTCGATGTGACCTATACCTATCCAGTCGTCACCGCCAACGCTAAGAGCGAGGCTGTGGACAAGATCAACGCTGCCATCAAGGAGACCATTGATGCCGAGGCGGCAGAATCCGGTTCCCTCAGCGCTTCTTCTGACGAATGGCGTACCACTGCCACATGCACGGACAGAGAGCTAACAGTCTCCTATATGGATGACTCGATCGTCTGCATCAGGGATTATCGCGAAGCGACTAACTGGGGAGCACATGGATGGTATACCGTGACCGGCATCGCCTACGATCTCAAGACCGGTAAGGTCGTTGACGGAGCCTCCCTCTTCAACCTTGAGGGATCCGCCTTGCGCGACGCTATTGTCTCTGCGGTTGAAAAGTATGCTCAAGACTCAAGCCACGGTGTGAGCGTGAGCGATGTTGATTTTGATTCAATCAAGAGTAATTGCCTTCTTTATCCCACTGGTCGCTGCCTCGATGGAAGCTCGAGGTACTACGTGTCCAAAGAAGGCCTCGTGTACACCACGGAAGACTACGCAATGGGCAGTTTCGCAACAGGCAAGCGAAGCATTGTCGTTGCCGCTTGGAACGACGATTCCCTTGTTGGAACTGCTGCAGAATTAACCTCAACTAAGGACGAGTAACGCATGAGCTCTTTTTGCCCGCAATGCGGATGCAAGGTAAAAGACGGTGCTAAGTTCTGCGGCCAGTGCGGCTACGCGCTGGCCCAGGACGGGCGCTTTGACGAGAAGCCCGGGGAGGCCGACGAGAAGGTTATCGATACCGAGGAGAAGCCCGCCGATACCGACGAGGCCACGGAAGCCGAAACCCAGGCGGCCGTCGAGGTCTCCCAAGCCGTCGCCGAGAAGCCCGAAACCGCCGTGCCCGAGGTCGCCGAGCCGGTGACCGCCAATCCCGCGAAGGCCCCGCGCCCCAAGCGCCAGACCCTCGGGACGATGTTAAAGTCGCCGGTGAAGATCGGCCTAGCCTTCGTCCCGCTCTACGCCGCCATCATCGTCGCCCTCATCACCACCATCGGTGTTGCCTACGCCGCCTTCATGCTTTACGAGAACGTCATCGAGCCCGCCATCGTCCAGATGCAGCAGGGTGGCAGCAACCAGGACGAGGCGCCGTCCGACGACGCTGCGTCGGGTTCTACCGAGGAAGCGTCGTCTGGGGAGAAACCCACGACCTACACCGCCGAGGGCAACCCCCAAAGCGTCCTGCAGCTCGCCGAGATTCTCGCCATGGACCCCACGAAGATCCCGGGCTATCTTTCGGGCGAAGGGCTGGAGAGAGTCGATTATGAGGCGGGTGAGTGGTATTCCCTTGAGGGTTACGCGCCCGGTTGGTTTTCCCGCAATATTCCTGGCTATCCTGCCTCGGGCAACGGATCGTATTCTTTTACGTCGTGGGAGGGCTCCGCATCCTATCTCGCGATCGATAAAGCGTTAGGCGAAGCTGGGATTAGGGGCGTTTCAAGCGAATCTGGTGGCGATGAATCGTATTCTGAACGATTGATGCTCGGGGATTTGCTTGACCCTACCCGTTACGATACTCCGCGTTACTTAAGCGCCTCGAATCTATCAGAGGGCCAACAACCAAACTCTATTGCGATACGCATAACGAATCTCAGCGATACTCTCTCTGAAGATGAGGGGAATCGTCTTGCAGAGGCATGTGGTTTCAAATCGGTATCACATTACTGGACGTTTACTACTACCTTGTCGGGCGCCGATACCACTGCCAGCGCATGGTGTGGCGTTGTTTCGATCGGCGGTTCTGACTACGTTTGGTATATCTGCAATGCATACTATTCGACGTTGTTTATAGGCTGCATTCCTATGACGGAAGCGGAAAGCGATTTGAGAAGCCAAAACGATGAGTGGGTGACATATTACGGATCTCAGGGAATCGTTTCACATGCTGATCTCGCTAATGCATCCAATGACCAGAAGGCTCTTTATTTTGCCCAGCTCCTCGTAGACGACTTCTCACAAGGGAATGGAGGACCCTTTGTGAATGTAGTCACTGGCGAAGCAGTGACGTTCCATAGCTATGCACGCTAAGGCAAGCCCGCGCGCTCGCTGTTTGGCGTGACCCTACAAACTGGCCGCAACCAACCCCAGGCCCGTGCCCTATTTATGGGCGCGGGCCTTTATCTCTTCAAGGCGTTCTTTGCGCAGGAGTTTCTCGAGTTTTAGGCCTTCCTTTTGGCAGCGCGCGGCCAGCTTGGCGTTCTCGAGGCCCTTTTCCTTTATCTCTTTCTCGATCTTCTGCTTGAGTTCCGGCCATGACTGAAGCGTCTCGCGCACCTGCGCCTCAAGCTCAGGCAAGGTTTTCTTTCCGTCCTCGGCCTTTTCGTAAAGCCCCCGCGCAATCTCCTCGGCGCCCTTCTCGTCTTTGAGAAACTCGCGCCGGATTGCTTCAACGGCTTTGCGCGACTGCTCGTTTTTATAGGCGTTCTTGCACTTCTCGCTGCAGTAGTGACGGGGCAGGCCGCGATGGCCCGCAAG
>CAVDXJ010000151.1:0-4932 GCA_963612765.1 Oscillospiraceae bacterium | reverse complement strand
TCAGAGGGTGCGGAAACCTCGGGCATTGCAGCCTCGGCCGCGGGCGCCTCGCTCTCCGCCTGCGACGCCTTGGACTTGCGGGCGCGGCGGCGAGGTTTCTCGGCGGCAGCCTCGTCAGTTCCCATTGCGGCCTCGGCGACAGGAGCCACGGCCTCGGCCTTCTCGGCCTTAGTGTCCTTCTCGGCCTTCTTGGCAACCCGCTTCTTGCGAACGGGCTTCTCCTCGGCGGCGGGAGCATCTGTAGGGACCTCTGCGACCTCGGCCTTGGGCTTGCGGCCGCGACGAGCTGGTTTCTTCTCCTCTGCGGGAGCCGCCTCGACGGCAGGTGCCGCGCCTTCCTCGGCCGCGGCCTTCTTGCGGGTGCGCCTCTTGGGCTTCTCGGCGGCAGCGACGTCTAAGGTAAGCTGCTCGGCCTCGGATGTCTCTTCGGACATGTGACACCTCTCTGTTTTGGCGCGTGCGCGCCACGTATGGCATATGAAACACGGCGCGCAAAATCGCGCCGCCAGTCAAAACAAGACGCCCGGCAAGGGCAAATGTTGTTTTAAGCAAGGGAAAAAGTTGAGCAAGTGCTTCAACCGGCTCAAAAGATAGCACATTTGAGCAAAACGTGTCACGCTCAGGCGCATGCGACCTACGAGGCCTACGGAGCATCCCCAAAAAACTTCCCCCAACCGTCACTCGCATTAGCCCAATCCTGGGCAAACGTCAAAACAAGTAACGGTTGGGGGAAGATGAAAATCTATGCAGAGTGGGTCTTCCTGCGAACAACCAAGCCAGAGATGGTCTGTGCAAGCTCACTGGCCACTTCCTGGCCCGCGGCCGTGAGCTTAAGGCGCGGCGCACGACCGCTGCCGCGGCCGGCCAAACGCTCGAGCATACCCTGCTTGACCAGACCCGAGACCGACATCGAGACCGTGGGCTGCAAAAGCCCCAGCTCCTCTACCAGCCCCATGATGGTAAGCTCGCCCGCGTCGGACGCGTAGATACCAAGAAGCACCAGGTCAGACGCCTTACAGAAAATAGAACCCATGGCATCGACGTACTTGCACATGCGCTCAGAAGAGGTGCGCGAAAGGGCCTTGCCGGTAGGAATCTGCGCGCGCGTCTTATCGCACAGGTCACGAAGGGCGAGCGAGCCCTCGGGCGTGATAGCGCAAACGACGTTTCGCCTGTCCTCGTCTCCCTCGGTGCGCTCGATGTAGCCCAGGTTTGCCAGGTGGCTCGTGCGGTGGGTCATCGTGGGGCGCAGGGCACCCTGGTACTCTGCGATCACAGAGGTCTTGAGAGGGGCGGCGGCGACCTCGAGCCTGCACAAAACGGCAAACTCCTCAAAGGTCAGGCGCATCTCGCCCGTGGCCATCTGCCTAACGATGTTGTATGCCCGCCTAACGGACATGAACTCCCTTAGGTCCATATACGGCTCCCGTGCCCTCTTAGTGAAAACAGACCCACAGTGCTGTTCAAAAACAGCCCTAGTTAAAATTGAAGTATACCTAAAACAAAACGGCGCTGAGCCAACAGCGCCGTTTCAGTACATAAAAGTGTTACATAGACCGTATTGCGATTACATGCTTTGAGGTGCAGCAACGCCAATCATGTTGAGCGTTAGCGCAAGCACGCGCCTGGTGGCATCGCAGGCGGCAAGACGCGCGCGGGAAAGATCGGCGTCCATGGGGCGCGTCTCGCTGCCCAGGACCTGGCAAGCGGCGTAGAACGAGTGGAACTCGCCGGCCAGCTCCTCGGCGTAGTGCGTCAGGCGGAAGGGCGCGCGGTCACGGGCGCAGGACTCGACAAGGCCCGCGAACTCAGAGATCTTGCGAGCAAGCGAGGCCTCGGCCGGGTCGGTGAGAAGACCCAGGTCGTAGGTCTGGCCAATAGCGCTCGCGGCGACCTCGTCCATGCCCAGCTCAGCCGCCTTCTCGACATCGACGCCGGCGGCACGGCGCAAGATCGAGCAAATACGGGCGTGGGCGTACTGCACGTAGTAAACCGGGTTGGTGTTGTCCTGCTTCTTGGCCTGCTCGATGTCGAAGTCGATCATCTGGTTGTTGGACTTGGCCACCAGCGTGTAGCGCGTGGCGTCGGCGCCCACCTCGGCCAGAAGCTCGTCGAAGGCGACCATGGTGCCCTTGCGCTTGCTCATGCGCACCGGCTCGCCGTTACGCAGCAGGTTGACCAGCTGGCCGAGAAGAACCTCGAACTGCGTGGGGTAACCCAGCGCCTCACAGACAGACTGAACGCGCTTGATGTAGCCGTGGTGATCGGCGCCCCAGATGTCGATGACGTGGTCGACGCGGCAGAACTTGTTCCAGTGATAGGCCACGTCAGAGGCAAAGTAGGTATACTCGCCGTTGGTCTTAATAAGGACGCGGTCCTTGTCGTCGCCAAAGTCGGTGGACCTAAACCAAAGGGCGCCCGCCTCGTCCTTATAGAGATAGCCCAGCTCATCGAGCTTGGCCAAGGCGCGGTCGACGGCCGAGAAGCCCGTCTCGTCCTTGTCGTAAAGGCTGCGCTCAGAGAACCACACGTCAAAATCGCAGCGGGCCTCGTGGCAGGTCTCACGAATGGACTCGAGCATCATCTTGTAGCCGCGCTCGCGGAAGCTCTCGCAGCGCTCGTCCTCGGTGACAGCGGCCAGCGAGTCGCCGTCAATCCCAATAAAGCGCGCGGCCAGGTCGACGATGTAGTCGCCGGCATAGGCGTTGCCGCCCAGGGCCTCGTTGAAGGCGTCGGTCAAGGGGTGGGTCTCGGGGTGCTCGTCGGCCTCGTCGGCCACATAGGCCTCGCGGTCGGCAAGAAGCACGGCCACAGCCTCCTCAACCGTCTTGCCCTGGCCCATGAGCTCAACCAGCTGCAGGTAACGCATAGAGATCGAGTGGCCAAAGACGTCCATCTGAGAGCCGTGGTCGTTGATGTAGTACTCGCGCTCGACGTCGAAGCCGGCGTGCTCCATCACGCGGCAAAGCGAGTCGCCCAGAGCGGCCCAGCGGCCGTGGCCGATGTGCAGGGGCCCCACGGGGTTGGCCGAGACGAACTCGACCTGGACCTTCTGGCCCGCGCCCAGGTTGGAGCGGCCAAAGTCGGCGCCCTCCTCGCGCACGCGGCGAAAGACGTCGTTTGCCGAGGCGGCGTTGAGGTAGAAGTTGATGAAGCCGGGGCCCGCGACCTCGACCTTGTTAAGGCTGTCGTCGACCGGCATGTGGCTCACGATGGCCGCGGCGATCTTGGCAGGCGCCATGCGGGCGAGCTTGGCCGAGCGCATGGCCACGGTGGATGACCAGTCGCCGTTGGTGGGGTCGGCCGGGCGCTCGAGGCCCAGGTCTGCCACCTCAAAGGCCGGCAGGTCGCCTGCCTCTTGGGCAGAAGCGATGGCGGTGCGGACAAGTTCTTCGAGCTTGGCAGACATAGGTCTTCTCCTTGTATGTGAAATAAAAATCCGGGCGCCAAGTCGGCACCCGGATATGAAGTCTAACAGATGCGCAAGGCCAGGTAGCTAGTCAAGCGTCGCGCGGCCCGAGGAGGCGCGCTCCTCGTGGGCCAGGTCGTGACGAAGGCGCGCCAGGCCCAGGTCAAGGCCCACGGGGTAGATCTGCGGGTTGAGGAAGCGGGTGACCGCGGCGTCCAGGTGCATGATCGAGGTCTTGCAGCGCTCGCGGGCCTGCTCGATGGTGGCGCCGCCGACGCCCTGGCCGTTCTCGACCACGCGCTCGAGAAGCTCTTTGGGCTCACCCGAGACGACGTAGGAGCCGTAGGCGTCCACGATATCGATCATCTCGTTGGAGCAGGGTTTCTCGCCTTCCTGGCAAATCATGTCGCCGGTGGGGCAGCCCGCCTCGTCATAGAAGCGAAGGACGTGCTGGATGCCGGGAATGGTGCGCTTGTAGGCCTGCTCGGAAAGCTTGATGACCGGGCGCCAGGGCTCGTCGGCGCCCGTGCGAATGGCCGAGAGCTTATAGACGCCGCCGAGCGACGGCTGGGGGTCGCAGGTGGCGAGCTTGGTGCCCACGCCAAACGAGTCGATGGGCGCGCCCTGGGCAAAGAGCGACTGGATGGTGTACTCGTCCAGGTCGTTGGACGCCGAGATCTTGACGTAGTGCAGGCCCGCCTCGTCAAAGGCCGCGCGGGCCTCCTTGGACAGGCGCGCCAGGTCGCCCGAGTCGATGCGCACGGCAGACAGGCGCTCACCGCGCTCCTCCATCTCTTTGCCCACGATAACGGCGTTCTTTATGCCCTGGTGGACATCGTAGGTGTCGAGAAGAAGGCAGCAGTTCTTGGGGCTCGACTTCGCGAAGGCGCGGAAAGCCTCGAGCTCGGTGGGAAACGCCATGACCCACGAGTGGGCATGCGTGCCAAAGACCGGGATGCCGTAGATCTTGCCCGCAAGGACATTGGAGGTCGACGAGGCGCCGCCGATGTAAGAGGCGCGCGCGACCGCCAGGCCGCCGTCGGGGCCCTGGGCGCGACGCAGGCCAAAGTCCGAGACCGTGTGGCCCTCGGCCGACTTGACGACACGCGCCGTCTTGGTGGCCACCAGCGTCTGGAAGTTCACGAGGTTGAGAAGGGCCGTCTCGACAAGCTGGCAGTCGATGATCGGGCCCATGACGCGCACCATGGGCTCGCGCGGGAACACGACCTCGCCCTCGGGCACGGCGTCGATCGTGAGGTCCAGGCGGTGGCCGCGCAGAAACTCAAGGAAGTCGGGCTTGAACATGGCGCCGCCGCCCGGGGCCTCAAGGGAGGCCAGATACTCGATGTCGGCGTCCTCGTAGACGAAGTTCTCGACAAGGTCGGCGATCTGGCCGGTGCCGCACGAGATGCCGTACCCGCCGCCAAAGGGGTTCTCGCGAAAGAAGGCGTTGAAGCAGGCCTGCGCGCCGGTCAAGCCACTTTCCCAGAAGCCCTGGGCCATCGTGAGCTCGTAGAGGTCGG
>CAVDXJ010000150.1:0-4935 GCA_963612765.1 Oscillospiraceae bacterium | reverse complement strand
GCCGAGAAAAAATCTGCCCAAATCAAAAATTTTTTCAAATTCCCACTAGACTCTCGGCGAAAGTCTGTGTAATAATACTCCTTGCGCAAGGCGCACGGGGTGTTAGCTCAGCTGGTTAGAGCGCCGGCCTGTCACGTCGGAGGTCGAGGGTTCGAGTCCCTTACATCCCGCCATTGCACTTGATAAGGCCCTCCATTGGAGGGCCTTTTTCATGTTGAAATTCCCCGCGAGCCCCTCGTACCGCACAACGCGCGCCCGCCGGATCGCCTGCGCCGGGAAACTTTTTTCGCAGATCGTGTCCGCAGGGGAACCTATTGCGTCCGCACCCTGCCGCGCCCGCCTGGTTTAGGTATCATGTGACCCGATGCAAGCAATCGCGAAAGCCGAAACCTATGTCTAGCCCTGACGCGCAAATCACCAAAGTAGCCGCCTTCGACTTCGACGGGACCTCCGTCGACGGTCAGTCCGGTGCCCTCTTTACCACCTACCTGCTGCGCCACCGCATCATGACCCTGGGCCGAGCCCTCACGCTGGGTGTTTGGGGCCTTCGTTACAAGCTCCACCTGCCCTACCGTCAAAGCGAATCTCGCGAGCTGGTCTTTGGTGCGCTCACCCAGATGGAAGCCGCCGACGTCGACAAGATCATGCGCCAGTTCCACGACGACGTCCTTCTCCCGCGCTACCGCAAGGCCGCTCTGGCCGAGGTCGCCCGTCGCCGCGAGGAAAGCTGCGTGACCCTTCTGGTCTCGGCCACCTTCGAGCCCATTGCCCAGGCCGCGGCCAAGAAGATGGGTGTCGATGCCTGCATTGCCACCAAGATGGAGAAAGACCCCCAGGGCAACTACACCGGCGAGGTAGAGGGCAACGTCTTGGCAGGCGACGAGAAGTACCGTGCTGTCGAGGCCTGGTGCAACCAGAACCTAGGCCAAGGCGCCTGGGAGCTGGCCTACGCCTACGGCGACCACCATACCGACGAGGACCTTCTCGCCCACGCCAAAGAGGCCTTTGCCGTCTGCCCCGGCAACACGCTGAGGCCCGTGGCCAAGCGCAACGGCTGGCACATCCTGGACTGGGACGAATAGCGCCCCCGTGCCCGCGTCCATGCCACATCAAACAAGCAACCAATCGCCCGAGCTGCCCTTCTCGCAAGAGCAGCTCGCCGCGTTTCGCGCCACTGTCCTTGAGCAGGGACGCGTTCTATACCGAGACTTGCCTTGGCGAGAAACCCGCGACCCCTACGCCGTCTGGATTTCCGAGGTCATGCTGCAACAGACGCAGGTCCTTCGCGTCGATGGCCGCTGGCAGCGCTGGCTTTCCCGCTTCCCAAGCGTGGGCACCCTGGCCTGCGCCCCGCAGGCCGACGTCCTGGTAGAGTGGCAGGGCCTGGGCTACAACCGTCGCGCCTTGGCCGTGCAAAAGGCCGCGCAGGTGCTGGTGGGGGAGGGTGGCGCCTTCCCGCAAGACGCTCACGTCCTTTGTGCGCTTCCCGGCATCGGCCCCGCCACCGCCGCGGGCATCCGCTCGTTTGCCTTCAACCTGCACTCGGTCTATCTGGAGACCAACGTCCGCACAGTCCTTCTCCACGAGCTCTTTCCCGGCCAGGTGGGCGTTACCGATAAGCAACTGACCCCGCTGGTCGACGCCACCTGCCCGCAGGACGCCGCCGACCCCGGCGACGACCCCCGTACCTGGTACTACGCCCTTCTCGACTACGGAGCCTATCTCAAGCGCACCCAGCCCAACCCGTCGCGCCGCTCGGCCGGCCACACGCGCCAGTCCAAGTTCGAGGGCTCGCATCGCCAAAAGCGTGCGGCCCTTGTTCGCCTACTGTTGGCCAGCCGCGAAGCCGGTGTCACAGCCGCGGCCGCCGCCCAAGAACTCACCGCCCAAGAGGCCGCCGCGGGCCGCCCCGCGGTCACCCTTGACGCCGCCGTCGCCCTTCTCGCCGAGCTAGAAAAAGAGGGCTTCTGCCACAAAACCCAGTCGCCCGCAGGCGAATTTTGGACCGTCTAGCTGCGCCGCGGCCCGCGAAACAAAGGCGTTACCAAAATAGGGCTTGGCAATTTCCCACTCAGTTGCTAGGATTCAAAACCATGAAGAAGAAGCACATCTATAACGCGCTCATTTGCATGGGGTTGTTCATGCGCAAGCCCGAGGTCGCTTAAGACCCGGGCGCCTCCACTCATGCGCCGTATAGACCTCGGGCGTTAAGCCTGCTTCTGCACAAATCTCGCTCTTAAAACCCAATACTTTGGCAAAGCGACCACGTGGCGTGCGCGCCCGTCGTCTTACCGTTAAGGAGAAAACCATGCCTTTCCAGCTTGATCCCACCTTTGCTCAGGACCCCTCCAAGCACTTCGACACCCTGCAGATCCACGCCGGCCTGGCCCCCGATCCCGTGACCGGCGCCGCCGCGCTTCCCATCTACGCCTCTGCCGCCTTCCAGTTTGACTCCGCCGAGGACGGTGCCGCCAAGTTTGCCCTGGCCAAGCCCGGCAACGTCTACGGCCGTCTGACCAACACCACCACCGATGCCGTGGCCGCCCGCGTGGCCGCCATCGAGGGCGCAACCGGCGCCGTGGCCGTCGCATCTGGCCACGCGGCCGAGATCTTGGCCCTCACCAACATCGTGGGCGCCGGCGACCACATCGTGGCCTCCGACTCGCTGTACGGCGGCACCTGGAACATCTTCCTGCACACCCTGGGCGACCTGGGCGTCGAGACCACCTTTGTCGAGAACAACAACATCGACGCTTTTGTTGCCGCCACCAAGGAGAACACCAAACTCTGGTACGTCGAGACGATCGGCAACCCGCTGGTAGACGTGGCCGACGTCCCCGCCATCGTCGAGGCCGCCAACTCCCTGCCCGAGCCCGTGCCCGTGTTTGTCGACAACACCTTTGCCACCCCCTACCTCTATCGTCCCGCCGAGGACGGCGCCGCTGTTGTCATCGAGTCCCTCACCAAGTGGATCGGCGGCCACGGCGCGACCCTGGGCGGCGCCGTGATCGACACCGGCAAGTTCGATTGGAAGAAGACCCCCGGCAAGTTCCCCACCATCACCGAGCCCGACCCCTCCTACCACGGCGCCATCTTTGCCGACGCCGCCCCCGCCGCGCCCTTCTCGACGCGCGTCCTGGCCAACAAGCTGCGTGATTTTGGCCCCACCCTGTCTCCGTACGCGGCCCAGCTCATTGGTATCGGCATCGAGACCCTGTCGCTGCGCGTTCAGCGCCACTGCGATAACGCCCTGGCCGTCGCCAAGTTCCTCGAGAGCCACCCCAAAGTCAGCTGGGTGCGCTACTCCGGCTTGGAGAACGACCCCAGCCACGAGGTTGCCTCCCGCGTCCTTAAGAACGGCTTTGGTGGCGTAGTGGTCTTTGGCGTCAAGGGCGGCCGCGACGCCGGCCTCAAGGTCGTCGACAACGTCAAGCTCTTCACCCACCTGGCCAACGTGGGCGACGCCAAGTCCCTGATCATCCACCCCGCCTCCACCACCCACTCCCAGCTCACCGCCGAGCAGCTCGAGGCCGCTCACCTTTCCGAGGACCTCATCCGCCTGTCCGTGGGCATCGAGAACGCCGACGACATCATCGCCGACCTCGACCAGGCTCTGGCCCAGGCGTAAGTCTCGCCAAAGTCCCCGGTGGCCGCGCAAGACCCACGCGACTCGAGTCTTCGCCTGCCGCCACCTGCGCTTCATTTGAAGCCGCACAATTTATAACCGAGAAGGACCCGCGCGCTATCTGGACGGCGTGCGGGTCCTTTTTTGTCTTGCAAAGGCACTATACGAACTCTCGAAACAAATCAAGTCACAACCGCTTACAAACCGCTTATCGAATTGTGCAAAAATTTGCCGAGAATAAACCGCAGGTAGACGGCCTATTCGAAAAACGTTCCCCGATGTGTGGTCATTCAATGAAGAGAAGGTGCTAAAACAGAGAGTGTTCATTTTTAAACGCACGCGCAAAAATGCGCGCACAACCTAAGGGGCGTTGATGGAAGCGCAAGATAGCACCCTTTATTTAAGCAACGACGACGTTTACCTGCTCGGCGCTGGCGAGTGGTATCGCAGCTACGAGAAGATGGGCGCCCACCCCGCAAAGGATGGCCGCAAGAAGGGCTACCACTTTGCCGTCTGGGCCCCCGATGTCCAGGCCGTCTACGTCATTGGCGAGTTCAACGGCTGGGACGAGGGCGCAAACCCCCTTACCTGCTCCGAGCACGGCGACATCTGGCAGGGCTTCATCCCCGGCGTCGTGGCCGGCCAGCTCTACAAGTTCCTCTTGGTTGCCAAGGACGGCACCAAGCTCTACAAGGCAGACCCCTACGCCTTCGCGGCCGAGCTGCCCCCGGGAACTGCCTCTCGCACCGCCGACCTTACCGGCTACACCTGGAAAGACAAGAAGTGGCTCAACGCCCGTTCTTCTCGCCCCATGCTCAAGAGCCCGCTCAACATCTTTGAGGTTCACCTGGGCAGCTGGAAGCGCCACGGCAACGAGCCGCAGGGAGAACCGCGCGAGGACGGCACCTGGCCCGGCCCAGGAGATCCCTTCCCCGCTCAGCGCGGCACCTACTACAGCTACGACGACCTCTCGGTCGAGCTGGTGGACTACGTCAAGCAGATGGGCTACTCGCATATCGAGGTCCTGCCCTTGACCGAGCACCCCTTTGACGGCTCGTGGGGCTATCAGTCCACGGGCTACTACGCGCCCACCTCGCGCTACGGCAACGCGCAGCAGCTCATGCACTTTGTCGACGCCTGCCACCAGGCCGGCATCGGCGTGATCATGGACTGGGTGCCCGGCGGTTTTTGCGCCGACGCCCACGGCCTTGCCACATTCAACGGCGAGATGCTCTACGAGCACGAGATCCACCCAAACTGGGGCACCCACAAGTTCGACTTCACCCGCGGCCAGGTGCGCAGCTTCCTGG
>CAVDXJ010000149.1:0-4999 GCA_963612765.1 Oscillospiraceae bacterium | reverse complement strand
TAAGCGCTTGCGCCAGCTGCGCGTAATCCTCGTCTTCCAGTGGCTTTCTGCTGGTACCGATGGCAGAAGACGGCGAGAAGGGCAGCCGGGCAAGCTCTGCGGCACCAACCGCCGAGAAGTCCACAAATCGCCCCTCGAGGATACCGTCGACGCCGCCTAGGGCGCCGAGCACGCGCCCTACCTGCGGCGCATTGAGAGCCTCGTCGACCGCGCCGTACAAAGAAGCGTTGATGACGGCGGTGGGGCCGCCGCCATGGACAATGAGAAGACCGTCGGCGGCGCCCATCTTAGATACCGGCCTTCTGGTAGCGCTCGGCCATCTCGTCCAAGGACACGCACTCGACATCGGGTGCGTGTCCAAAGCTGCCGAACTCGACGATCAGGGTCGCAATGGCTTCCTTGACGCCCGTCTCGATGACGGCCACCAGGTCGGCCACGTCTTGATCGGGCACGACGCCCGTCATGACGGTGTCGTAGATGGCGGGCAGGAACGCACGCGGGTCGGGGTTTTCTGGGTGCTCAAGCAACAGCTTGTAGACGCCTCCCACGGAGGGGCTTTCCTGCAGCTCGGGACGCTTGGCAAACAGCTCGCGCATGTTGCGGGTCACGGCCAGGCGGATATCGGTGTCGACGTTGATCTTGTTGATGCCGGCGGGGATGGCGGCCTTGAGCTCGGCCAGGCTGATGCCGTAGGCGTTTTGGATGTTGCCGCCCAGCGCGTTGATCTCGCGCACGATGTAGGCGGGCACGGTGGACGAGCCGTGGCTCACCAGCGCGCAGTCCAGGCCCTCGTGGGCCAGGCACTCGCGCACGGCGATGGGAATCTCGCGGCGCAGCTTGACGTCCTTGCCCTTAGAGGGGCCGTGCATGGTGCCGTAGCTGATGGCCAGCGCGTCGCACTTGGTCTTGCGCACGAACTCCACGGCCAAAAGCGGGTTGGTGTAGGTGGAAGACGCGGCAAAGACGTGGTCCTCGACGCCGGCCAGCACGCCCAGCTCGCCCTCGACCGAGACGCCGCGCGGGTGCGCGTACTTGACGACTTCGCGCGTGAGCTCGACGTTCTCTTCAAAGGGCAGAGAAGAGCCGTCGATCATGACCGAGGTGTAGCCGCCCGCGATGGCGGCCTTGACGCTCTCCATGTCGCGTCCGTGGTCCAGGTGCAGAACCACGGGAATGGGGGAGTCCCGCGCGTACTTCTTGACGGCGTCGCCGATGTTCTTGGCACCGCGGATTTTGTCCTCGGTGGTGCCGTTGGCAAAGTCGGCGCGGCCGCCCATGAAGGCATTGGCCAGGTCGGCGCCCTGCAGAATCGCGGCGCTTCTCAGCATCTCGTGGACCTCGATGGCGGCCTTGGCCTGGCATACGGCGTTGACGTTGAAGGCGCCCTGCGCGTAGCCTCCCTTTCTTGCGGCATCCAACACAGGTTTAAGCGGAACGAGCGACATCTCTGTATCCCTCCTGTTTTGGCCTGGGCACGCGGCGGCAGGCCGAGCCAATTAGCCGATTAGCGAAGCGGCGTCGGATGGCGCCTTGACGATGTTGGTGAGCTTGATAAGGCGGGCCGACGGCACGCCCGAGTGCAAGAGGGCGAGAAGCTCCTCTGCGCAGGCGACGCCGGCCTCGTAGTTGGGAAGACGGGTGTAGTAGTCGGCGGCGCGCCAGCTTTCGCCGTTGTTGGCCAGCTCGACGTAGGTGATGTTGCGCTGCTGCTTGTTGAGGTAGGTCGAGAGCTTGCGGAAGCTGTGGGTCCAGGTGGCCCAGCTCGAGACAACGATGTCGCCGTCTTGCAGCTCTTCCAAGATTTGCGAGACGCAGGAGTAGAATTCGATGTTCAAGGCCATGCCCTCGTCGGTGTTGCCAACAGAGTAGCGGGCGTCCCAGATCTCCATGTTGTCCTCGTCAAGCGGGGCCGTGCGGACGATCATCTGGACCCCGGCCTTGTCGCAAGCAGCGCGAACGCCTTCCTCACGCTTGCGCTCCTGCGCGGTGTCGATAAGGGGACGGAAGTAGACGAGACGGGCCGGGCGCTCAGTGGCTTCCTCGATGGCCTGGGTGACGATAAGCTCTGCGCCGCCTTTGTAGTCAAGGTCGACGGTGCTGTGGCTGGCTACTTCCTCCTGGCAGTCGAAGACGACGAGAGGGGCCTTCTCGGCGGTGAGGGCCTTAAGGCTTTTCTTGTCGGGCCCGTGGTTCTCGGTGCCAATAAAGATGACGCCGCAGACGCGGCCGGCCAGATAGGCGCTGGCGTAGTCCGAGATGCCCAGGCTGTCCATGGTGTTGCCTAGCAGCAGGGCGTTGTACCCCTCTTGTTCCAGGCGCGTTTGGATGCCGTAGGCCATCTGGCTAAAGCGAGGAACGGCCAGGTTCTTGCGCAGGACCAGACCCACGCAGGGGCAGTTTTGGTTGCGCAGCGTGCGCGCGTGGACATTGGGGGTATAGCGCAGCTTTTCGACGGCCTTGAGCACGCGCTCGCGGGTCTCGGGCCTGATGGTTTGACCGGGGGTGTTGTTGATGACATACGAGACGGTTGCAGCAGTGACTCCAGCCTCGGCCGCGACGTCTTTGAGCGTTGTGCGTTTACCCATCTCGTACCTATCCTTTAAAAGGGCTTTTACGATTAAGTAGGATACTCACTGTTTGTATCACGTAAGCCCTTGAGTTGGCAAGAGAGAATCGAATGCCGTTCGTCTGGCAAAACCTTCCGTTTGCCGAGTTAAATCGCCAGAAATGCCGCCAGAGACGCAAAAACAGCCGTCTGGCGGAGAAAAAACAGGTTGTTAATAATTCGTCCACCATCTTGCAAACAAGAGTGTGTTAAAACTGCTTTAGCTTAAACGTTCAAGTTAGCCGCACGTGTTGTTTAGGAAAACAAGCGTCACCGCAAGCCGTTATGCGCGGCGCAAGTCGCCGCTTCGCACTCTGGTTTCACCGTCTCCACCAAGTTCTTAGTTTTAAGGCAAGGCGCATGGTCTTTCGTCTCGTCGCCCCGCGGGCGTCGGGGCAGGCAAGCTAGAAGGAGGCATTCCTTGAACAAGAAGAAAGTATCGATTTGGAGCAAGGTTCCCAACTGGGCATGGGCGCTCATCTCGCTAGCCTGCGCCGTTGGCCTGTGGCTTTTGGCCGCCGGCAAGTGGCCGGCGGTCTTTGCCCCGCCCGCCAAGGTTTGGGCCGCCTTCCTGTCCCGTGCGCAGAGCGGCCTGTTGTGGGCCCACGCTTGGGCGTCCATCTCTCGTGTTCTTATGGGCTTTGGTATCGCTTTTGTGGTTTCGATCCCGGTGGCTTTCCTCATGGCCTGGTACGACCCCTTCCGCCACGTGGTCGAGCCCTGGATCCAGTTCATCCGCAACATCCCGCCTTTGGCCTACGTCTTCTTGATCATCGCGGCTTTGGGCATTGGCCAGGCCTCTAAGGTCACCGTCATCTTCATCGCGGCGTTTCTCGTCATGGTCGTCACCATCTACCAGGGCGTCAAGGGCGTCGACACCACGCTGATCAAGGCGGCCCGCGTCCTGGGCGCCAAGGAGACCGACATCTTCTTCAAAGTGATCATCCCCGCTTCCACCCCGTTTATCCTGGTCGCTGCCCGTCTGGGCCTGTCCACCTCGCTCACCACTCTCATGGCCTCCGAGATCGTGGGCGGCGACAAGGGCCTGGGCATGATGATCCAGCAGGCCTCGGGTTACTACCAGATGGACGTTGTTTTGCTCGGCATTCTAATGCTTGGCATCATCGGCATCTGCTTTGAGAAGATCGTCCGCTTCCTCGAGAGGAGGTTCACGGGATGGCAGGAATCGGTTCAGCAGTAGACGCACCCGTGAAGGTCCACATTGACAACGTCGTCAAGAAGTTCGACACGCGCAAAGGCGAGATGACCGCTCTCAACGGCGTGAACCTCGACATCCACGAGAACGAGTTCGTCTGCGTGGTTGGCCCCTCTGGCTGCGGCAAGTCGACGCTGCTCAACATCATCGGCGGCCTGGAAGAACCCACCGAGGGCAAGGTCACCGTTGACGGCAAGGAGGTCGAGGGCCCTGGTCCCGACCGCGGCATCGTCTTCCAGCAGTACGCGCTTTTCCCCTGGCTCACGGTGGAGGACAACGTCAAGTTTGGCCTCAAGCTGCAGGGCAAGAGCAAGGAAGAGGCCGACGAGATCGCCCAGAAGTACATCAAGCTCGTCGACCTGCAGGACTTTGCCAAGGCCTATCCCAAGGAGCTCTCGGGTGGCATGAAGCAGCGCGTGGCAATCGCTCGCGCCTACGCCGTCAACCCCAAGGTCCTTCTTATGGACGAGCCCTTTGGTGCCCTGGACGCCCAGACCAGGACCCAGCTGCAGCAGGAGCTTCTCGACACTTGGGAGAAGGAGCAAAAGACCTGCTTCTTCATCACGCACGACGTAGAGGAAGCGATCATCTTGGCCCAGCGCGTGGTGATCATGTACGCGCGCCCCGGTCGCGTGAAGGAGGTCGTGGACATTAACATCCCGTACCCTCGCACACAGGAGACCAAGATGACGCCCGAGTTCCTGGAGCTCAAGAACCACATCTGGAGCCAGGTCTACCAAGAGTACCTCTCGGTGAGAAAGTAGGTCTTCTCGCTTCTTGACCTGCAGTTTATTTGGTACTACCGGGGATGCGTCCCCGTAGTTTGGGAGGAGGCGGCGCACCCGCGCAGCCTTAAGGGAAAGGAACCCTATCATGAAAAAGCTCGACTCCGTTATGTCTCGTCGCTCTTTCCTCCAGGCGTTTGGCGCGGCCTCTGCCGCCACGGCCGGCTTGGCCCTGGTGGGCTGCGGCGGTTCTTCCTCCAGCTCGTCTGAGACCAAGACCGAGGAGAAGACCTCTGGTTCCGGCACCACCTACGATCCCGTTACCCTGAAGGTCGCCTTCATGCCCAACCTGGGTTCTGCCGGCACGCTCTTCTCCGCCATCGACCAGGGCTACTTCGAGAAGTTTGGCATCACCGTCGAGACCTCTCAGTTCGACGCCGGCCCCGCCGAGAT
>CAVDXJ010000148.1:0-5002 GCA_963612765.1 Oscillospiraceae bacterium | reverse complement strand
ACCTTTGACTACTACATGCGCGAGCCCATCGTGAAGAACGACGCCAAGGGCGTGGCTCCGCTGGTCTTGGCCTACATCGAGACCATGAAGCACGACAAGTTGGCCGGCGCCTGCGACCCCATGAGCCCGGCCGGTTGCTGCTCGGTCGAGGACCCTTGGGGCGGCTACACCCCGGGCATCAACGGGAAGAAGGCGTAGAGCCGTGGGGGAGAAGAACGTGGCGACCGACGCCGACGTCGCCGGTGGCGCCGCCCCGGCCCTGAGCGTTGGCGTGCGCCTGCACGACCTGCCCGCCGGCTCTGTGCCCGAGCGTATTCGCATGGCCGGTGAGCTGGGCTTCACTTGCATCCAGCTGCCCAGCAAGGTGGTCTTCAACAGCTACGGCATCGACCGCACGGGCCTCACGCCCGAGCTGGCCGTCGAGCTGCGCGCGGTTCTGGACGAGGCCGGCGTCGAGGTCGCCGTCTTTGGCTGCTACAAGAACCTGGCCACGCCCGACGCCGCCCAGCTGGCAGACGTCCTTGAGGAGTACGCCGCCTGCGCCCGCTTTGCCGCGCTTTTGGGCGGCTGCCCCGTTGGCACCGAGACGGGCCGTCCCAACGCGGCCAACAAGGTGGCCGACGACCGTTTTAGCGACGAGGCCCTGGACGCCTTTTGCGCGGGTCTTGAGCAGGCCTGCGTTGCCTGCGAGAAGGCCGGCGTGCCCCTGCTGGTCGAGCCCGGCTGGAACGAGGTCGTCAACACCCCCGAGCGCTGTCGCGCCGTTCTGGACCGCGTGAAGTCGCCCACGCTGGGTGTCATCTATGATCCGGTGTCGCTGCTGCACCCCACGGTGGCCGCAAACGCGCCGCAGGTCGTGGCCCGTATGTTTGAGCTCAACGGCGATGCCATCCGTGTGATCCATGCCAAGGACTTCGAGATTGTGGACAACGAGGACAGTGACGGCTGGTGCGACGGCAGCGGAAGCCGCCTGGTCTGCCACGGCCCCGTGACCTGCGGCAACTTTGACATGGGCCAGGTTGCCGCCTGGGCCGCGGCCACGTGCCCTGGCATCCCGTGCGTCATGGAGAACAGCACGCCGCAGGACATGGTTGCCTCGCGCGAGGCACTTCTCGCCATGGGCTAGAACGTTACGACCACGCCCCCCCAAAGGGCGAAATAGCCGACGGCGTCGCCCACGCCGCCGACCTCAAGCCGGACGCCGACCGCAGGCGTCCGGCATTTCTATAGGCGAAGTACCACGGCATCAACTGGAGAGGATTTGCCATGGCCATACACATCATCGAGGAAGCCAACCGCTGCCTGGGCTGCAAGCGCGCGTTTTGCCAGCTTAAGGGCTGCCCCGTCTCGACATCGATCCCGCAGGTCATCGAGCTGTTTCGCGAGCGCAGGCTTGAGGAGGCCGGCGAGCTGCTCTTTGCCAACAACCCCATGAGCGCCGTCTGCTCGCTGGTGTGTAACCATTCGGGCCAGTGCGAGGGCAGCTGCGTGCAGGGCCGCAAGGGCGCCCCGGTGCACTTCTCGGCCATCGAGAGCTACGTCTCGGCCACCTACCTGGAGTGCACCGTCTTCGAGCGCCCGGAGCCCTGCGGCAAGCAGGTCGCGGTGATCGGCTCTGGCCCGGCCGGCCTCACGGCGGCGATCCAGCTGGCGCAGGCCGGCTGCGGCGTCACCGTCTTCGAGCAGCGAGCCGAGATCGGCGGCGTGCTTGAGTACGGCATCCCCGAGTTCCGCCTGCCCCGCAAGCTTGTCCAGCGCTACCGAGAGGTGCTTGACCAGCTGGGCGTTCGCGTGCGCCCCTCGACTACCATCGGCGGCGCGCTGCACATCGACGACCTGCTGCGCGACGGCTACGACGCCGTTTTTGTGGGCACGGGCACCTGGCGCGCCCGCAAGCTGGGCATTCCCGGCGAGACGCGCGGAGACGTGCTGTACGGCATCGACTACCTGGTGGACCCCGCGAGCTTTGCCGTGGGCGAGAGCGTGGCCGTGATCGGCGCGGGCAACGTGGCGATGGACGTCGCGCGCTCGGCGTTGCGCCACGGCGCGCGCACCGTCACGATCTATGCCCGATCGCGCCACATCTCGGCCATTAGCGAGGAGGTCGAGCTGGCCCAGCTCGACGGCGCCGAGATCGTGTGCGGCAAGGCCATCTGCGCCATCGACGAGAACGGCCCCGTGTTCAAGACGGCCGTCTTTGACGAGGAGGGCAAGGTGACGGGCTACGAGGACGAGCTCGACCACGCCGCGGCCGATACGGTGATTATCGCGGCCTCGCAGACGCCCAAGGACAAGCTGGTACTCACGACCGACGGCCTTACCGTCAACGAGCGCGGCCTTCTTGAGGTGGACGAGAAGGGCATGACCAGCGTGCCCGCCGTCTTTGCCGCAGGAGACGTGGTCAACGGGCCGCTTACGGTGGTTCACGCCGTGGCGGGCGCCAAGGTGGCCGTCGCCGGCATCAAGGAGTACCTGGGCATTGCGTAAGTGCGCGGGCGCCCGGGCGCCCGCGCACTTACGCAATGCCCAGGTACTCCTTGATGCCGGCGACGGCCACCTTGGCGCCCGCCACGGCGTGAACCACCGTAAGCGGCCCGTTGACCACGTCTCCTGCGGCAAAGACGGCGGGCACGCTGGTCATGCCCTTCTCGTCCACCTCAAGAAGGCCGCGCTCGTTGACGGTAAGGCCGTCGGTCGTGAGTACCAGCTTGTCCTTGGGCGTCTGCGAGGCCGCGATAATCACCGTATCGGCCGCGGCGTGGTCGAGCTCGTCCTCGTAGCCCGTCACCTTGCCCTCCTCGTCAAAGACGGCCGTCTTGAACACGGGGCCGTTCTCGTCGATGGCGCAGATGGCCTTGCCGCACACGATCTCGGCGCCGTCGAGCTGGGCCAGCTCGACCTCCTCGCTAATGGCCGAGATGTGGCGCGATCGGGCATAGATCGTGACGGTGCGCGCGCCGTGGCGCAACGCCGAGCGCGCGACGTCCATCGCCACGTTGCCCGCGCCGATCACGGCCACGCTCTCGCCCACGGCAAAGCTCGCGGGGTCCACCAGGTAGTCGATGCCGTACAGCACGTCTCCGCGCGTCTCGCCGGGAATGCCCAGCTTGCGGGCGCGCCAGGTGCCCGTGCCCACAAAAACGGCGTCGTAGCCGTCGCGCAGCAGGTCGTCGATGTGCAGCGCGCCGCCGATGGTAGTCGAGGGGCGCACGCGAACGCCCAGCTGGTCAAGCACCTCTCGGTAGCGCTGGACAAGCTTGCGGGGCAGGCGGAACTCGGGGATGCCGTACTCAAGCACGCCGCCGATCTCGGCTCGCTGCTCGAAGACGGTGACGCCGCAGCCGGCCTGCGCCAGCTGGATCGCCGCCGTGAGGCCGGCCGGGCCAGAGCCGATCACCGCGACCTGCTTGCCGCAGGGCTCCGGGCGCTCGAAGACGGTGCACTCCAGGTAGGTGGCCGAGACGTAGCTCTCGATGGCCGAGAAGTGCACCGGGGCGCCCTTGCGGCCCTGCACGCAGCTGCCCTCGCACTGGCCCGAATGGTTACACACCAGCGAGCAGACGGCGCTCATGGGGTTGTTGGCAAAGAGCAGCTCGCCGGCCTCCTCAAGCCTGCGCTCGCGAAACAGCTCGATGACCTGCGGGATCGATGTCGAGACGGGGCAGCCCTTAAGCTGGCAAAACGCGCGCTTGCAGCCCAGGCAGCGGTTGGCTTCCTCGATGATGTGTATGGCCATGGCAAATCCTCTCCAGTTGATGCCGTGGTACTTCGCCTATAGAAATGCCGGACGCCTGCGGTCGGCGTCCGGCTTGAGGTCGGCGGCGTGGGCGACGCCGTCGGCTATTTCGCCCTTTGGGGGGGCGTGGTCGTAACGTTCTAGCCCATGGCGAGAAGTGCCTCGCGCGAGGCAACCATGTCCTGCGGCGTGCTGTTCTCCATGACGCACGGGATGCCAGGGCACGTGGCCGCGGCCCAGGCGGCAACCTGGCCCATGTCAAAGTTGCCGCAGGTCACGGGGCCGTGGCAGACCAGGCGGCTTCCGCTGCCGTCGCACCAGCCGTCACTGTCCTCGTTGTCCACAATCTCGAAGTCCTTGGCATGGATCACACGGATGGCATCGCCGTTGAGCTCAAACATACGGGCCACGACCTGCGGCGCGTTTGCGGCCACCGTGGGGTGCAGCAGCGACACCGGATCATAGATGACACCCAGCGTGGGCGACTTCACGCGGTCCAGAACGGCGCGACAGCGCTCGGGGGTGTTGACGACCTCGTTCCAGCCGGGCTCGACCAGCAGGGGCACGCCGGCCTTCTCGCAGGCAACGCAGGCCTGCTCAAGACCCGCGCAAAAGGCGTCCAGGGCCTCGTCGCTAAAACGGTCGTCGGCCACCTTGTTGGCCGCGTTGGGACGGCCCGTCTCGGTGCCAACGGGGCAGCCGCCCAAAAGCGCGGCAAAGCGGGCGCAGGCGGCGTACTCCTCAAGGACGTCTGCCAGCTGGGCGGCGTCGGGCGTGGCCAGGTTCTTGTAGCAGCCAAAGACGGCGACCTCGACGCCGGCCTCGTCCAGAACCGCGCGCAGCTCGACGGCCAGCTCGGGCGTGAGGCCCGTGCGGTCGATGCCGTAGCTGTTGAAGACCACCTTGCTGGGCAGCTGGATGCAAGTGAAGCCCAGCTCACCGGCCATGCGAATACGCTCGGGCACAGAGCCGGCGGGCAGGTCGTGCAGGCGCACGCCAACGCTCAGGGCCGGGGCGGCGCCACCGGCGACGTCGGCGTCGGTCGCCACGTTCTTCTCCCCCACGGCTCTACGCCTTCTTCCCGTTGATGCCCGGGGTGTAGCCGCCCCAAGGGTCCTCGACCGAGCAGCAACCGGCCGGGCTCATGGGGTCGCAGGCGCCGGCCAACTTGTCGTGCTTCATGGTCTCGATGTAGGCCAAGACCAGCGGAGCCACGCCCTTGGCGTCGTTCTTCACGATGGGCTCGCGCATGTAGTAGTCAAAGGT
>CAVDXJ010000147.1:0-5004 GCA_963612765.1 Oscillospiraceae bacterium | reverse complement strand
GCCTGCTCGACCTCTCCGAGAAGAAGACCACCATGCTCGAGGCCTTCCGCATGGCAGACGACGTTTTGTGCCAGGGCACCCAGGGCATCACCGACCTGATCACCGTCCCCGGCCTGATCAACCTCGACTTCGCTGACGTCTGCACCATCATGAAGGGTGCCGGCACCGCGATGATGGGCATCGGCACCTCCTCGGGCGACAACCGCGCGACCGACGCCGCCTCCGAGGCCATCTCGAGCCGCCTGCTCGAGAGCTCCATCGACGGCGCCACCCGCGTGCTTCTCTCCATCGCCGGCAACAAGGACCTGGGCATCCAGGAGATCAACGACGCCGCCGACCTCGTCGCCAAGAACGTCGACCCCGAGGCCAACATCATCTTTGGTACCGTCGTGGACGAGTCCCTGGGCGACCAGGTGCGCGTGACCGTCATCGCCACCGGCTTCAACGACTCCAATGTCCAGCAGACGCTGCCCACGTTGAACATCCCCGTCGCGGCTCCCACCGCCCCGGCGCCGGTCAACCGCACCTCTGTGTCGTCGACCCCGATCAACGTGAGCCGCCCGCAGAACTCCTCCTCTTCCAACGACAAGGAGTTCGACATCCCCGACTTCCTTAAGCGCAGCCGCATCTAAGCAGCCTTTGAGGCAAGTCTGACCGTGGCGTCTTTGCAAAGACATACCGTAAACGAGCTGGCCTGGCTCACGGACGACGTCTGTGAGCAGGTCAGCTTTGCGTTCACCGAGAGAAGCGGCGGGGTTTCCGCGGGCGAGTGGTCCTCGCTTAACCTGGGCGCTTCCTGTGCAGACGACCCGTCATGCGTCGAGAAGAACCGCCGAATCGCGCTGGCCTGCGTGGGCGCCGAGGGGCTGTACGACCGTTTGGTCAACCCGCACCAGGTCCACGGCGACGACGTGGCGCTCTTGACGGCAGACGCCGTGGCCGCCGAGGGCGGTCTTGAGGCTATCCAGGCGCAGGTCAAGGAGGGGGTCGACGCCGTGGTTTGCACGGCGGCCGACGTCCCCGTGATGCTGTGCTTCGCAGACTGCGTGCCGGTGGTCCTGGTCGATCCGGCCGGGCGCGGCTTCGCGATCGCCCACTCCGGGTGGCGCGGGACCATCGCCCGCATTGGCGCCAAGGCGGCTCGCGAGCTGGCCTGCGCGGCCGGCTGCGAGGTGGCCGACCTGGTGGCCTACGTGGGCCCGCACATCGGAGCGGCCGACTACGAGGTCTCCGGCGATTTGCTGGCACGCTTCGTGGGCGAGTTCGGTCCCGGCTGCGATGCCGGTGACAACCACCTTGACCTGGGCTTTTGCGTGCGCGAGGCGCTTGTTGGCGCAGGCATCGCGCCCGGCAACATCGCCGAGTGCGAGGACTCCACGGCAAGCAACACCCACCGGTTCTTCTCGTACAGGGCCCAAGGCGGCAAGTGCGGACGCCACGCGGCCATCGCGGTCCTGCACGGCTCGGCGTCTCAAGTTGCATCAAAAGGTGAAGCGTAAATGGCTTTTGACAGCGTGACATACACCCAGTTTCTGCGCGAACGCAGAGAGCAGCTGCTTACCAAGCTGGCGCGGGCCGCTGCCAAGTCGGGCCGCGCGGCGGACGACATCGCTATGCTCGCCGTCTCTAAAACGGTCGAGCCCGAGGCCGTCTTGTGCGCCTGGGAGGCCGGCTTCACCGCCTTTGCCGAGAACCGCCCGCAGGAGCTCAACCGCAAGCTGGCCTTCGCGGCCAATCACCCTCAGATGGCCGAGGCCCGCTTCGACCTTATCGGCAACCTGCAGAAGAACAAGATCAACCAGGTCATCGGCAAGTGCCGCCTGATCCACTCGATCAGCTCGGCCGACCTTGCCCGTCAGGTCTCAGAGCGCGCCGAGAGGGACGGTCTTCTCGTCGACGTCTTGTTGGAGGCCAACGTATCTGGCGAGCAGAGCAAATCGGGTTTCTCGCCCGACGAGCTTCGCGCCGCGGCCGAGGAGGTCTGTGACCTGCCCGGCATTCGCGTCCATGGTCTCATGACGATGGCCCCTAAGGCCGACCCCGATTGCGCGAGACGCACGTTTTGTGGCCTTCGCGAGCTGCGCGACGAGCTTTCCTCTCGAATGGGTATGCCATTAGAGACCCTTTCGTGCGGGATGAGCGACGACTTCGATATCGCCGTCGAGGAAGGCTCGACTTTGGTTAGGCTGGGAAGGACGGTTTTTAGCCCGGATTACGTCATGGGCGAATAGCGGCCGGTCGCGCCCCGCGGCGCGTCGCACCGATTCAAGAAGCTACGACGCGCAACCGCGCGTTTCTAAGAGAAGGGCACTGACATGGGGTTTCTCGATAACATCAAGGACCGCCTGCGCGGCGACTCGTACGAGGACGACTACTACGAGGACGACTACTACGACAACGGCTCTGACCAGGGCGGCTATGGCCGCTACGACGACGAGCCCCGACAGGCCGCCGAGCCCGCGCCCTCCAAGGGCCTTCTGGGCAACACGCCGCGCCCCGAGGCCGAGAGCGTCTCGGTCTATACGCGCAGCGGCCGTCCCGTCGCGGCGCGCCCCGCGGCAACATCTGCCGCCTTCACCCCGGTGACGCCCACGCCGCAGCCGGCCTCTGCCGCCCCGCAGCGCAGCTACGCGCCGCAGCAGCAGAGCACCCAGACCCACTCGCACTCCTACGAGACGCAGCTGGGTGCCCCCACCACCACGCCGGCCGACCTGGGCCTCACGCCCAAGCCGCGCATGAGCTCGGGTCAGTTGCCGCCCTACGTCCTGCGCCCCGTCTCCTACGACGACGTGCAGACCGTCGTGCGCCGCGTCAAGACCAACCAGCCCGTGGTCCTGGTCTTCCGCAACACCAACATCGAGACGGCCAAGCGCATCCTGGACTTCTGCTTTGGCCTGTCCCTTGGCCTGGACGGCGCCGTGCAGGAGCTGGGCGACCGCGTCTTTGCCGTGCTGCCCGCGGGCCTCGCGCTGACCGACGCCGACATCAACAAGCTCGTGGCCGACGGCGACCTGGTGCGCTAGGGGCGCCCAGGCAGCCTAAGCAGTTAGGATTTCTTTGATGTCTTTGGACTCCATCAAGTTAGGCGTGATCGGCGCCGGCTCCATGGGCTCTGCCATCGCGCAGGGCCTGGTGGCCGCAGGTGCCATGGACCCGGGCCGCATCCTGGTCTCGGGCCATGCCAACGCCCGCCTTTCCGCAATGGGCGAGAAGGGCTTTGTCATCTTCACCAACAACGCCCAGATGCTCGACCAGGCCCCCGACGTTGTCATCTTGGCCGTCAAGCCGCAGGTACTGCCTGTCGTCATGAAAGAGCATGCGCGCCAGCTGGCCCAAAAGACCGTGATCTCCATCGCGGCCGGCACCCCCACCTCGACCATCGAGGAGGCCCTGCCCGGCGCCCGCGTCGTGCGCGTCATGCCCAACCTGTGCGTCGAGGTCCTGTCGGGCGCGTCCGCCGTCGCGGGCGGTGCCAGCGCGGGCGCCGACGACGTGGCGCTTGCCGCCGAGCTCTTCTCGGCTTTGGGCAAGGCCTCGGTCATGCGCGAGGACCAGCTTGAGGTCGAGGGCGCCGTCGTGGGCACCGCGCCCGCGTACTTCGCCGTCTTTGTCGACACCTTGACCCGCGCCGCCGTCAAGGCCGGTATGCCCAGCGCCGCGGCCCGCGAGCTGCTTTTGGCCACCATGGCCGGCAGCGCCACGCAGCTCTTGCAGTCCGGCGAGCACCCCCGCGCCTACGCCGAGAAGGTCACTTCTCCCGGCGGCACCACGGCGGCCGGCCTCTACGAGCTTGAGCCGGCGCTGTTCGAGGGGTCCTTCGCGGCCGTCGACGCCGCCCTGGCGCGCGCGGCAGAGCTGGCGGGGAAGTAAGCATGTACACGATCGCAAGTCTTATCGCGAGGCTCTTCAACGTTTACCAGTTTCTCATCGTGGTGTGGTGCGTCTTGAGCTGGGTGCCGAGAAACGCCGGCTCGGGCAACATCGGGACGTTCCGCGACGCGCTGGGTATTCTCGTCGAGCCCTACCTGGGGCTCTTTCGCCGCATCATCCCGCCGATGGGCGGCATCGACTTCTCGCCGATTGTGGCGATATTTGCCCTGGGCGTTATTGAGAAGCTAGTTTTCAGCCTTATCTTGTAAAGTAGTCAATACGTGACTTTGTCGCACGAGTTCAAATGAAAGGGAACCAGAATGGCAATCACACCAGCAGACATCGAGCAGCAGACCTTCTCTCCCTCCAAGCACGGCTATGACACCGAGGAGGTTGACGCCTTCCTCGAGCAGATCGCCGTCGAGATCGACGCCATGCTCCAGAAGATCGCCGACCTCAAGGGTCGTCTCAACTCCACCGAGTCCCAGCTCTCCGCCGCCCAGGCCCAGGTCGCGAGCCTGCAGGACGCTAGCGTGGCCGCCCCGGCTCCCGCCCCTGCCGTCACCGCGCCGGCCGAGCCCGTCTCTTCTCTTGGTGCCTCCGAGCGCCAGATTTCCCAGGTGCTGATCGTGGCCCAGCAGAGCGCCGACAAGCTGCTGGCCGAGGCCCGCGAGACCGCCGAGAAGGTGCGCAACGACGCCGACCAGAAGGCCCGCGAGGTCATTCGCCAGGCCCTGGCCGAGAAGCAGAACGAGCTTGACGAGATCGACCGCCTTAAGGCTTCCCGCGAGGAGTTCCGCGGCGAGTACAAGAAGCTGCTGCAGCACTTCATGGACGACGCCGAGGCCGTCATGCCCGCCAACGGCTTTGCTTCTGCACCCAACGGCTCTGCCGGCACCACCCACACCGGTGCCATCGCCGCTCCCGCACCCGTGGCCGCAGCTCCTGCCCAGGACACCGCCACCGGCTTCGGTGATTTTGGCGACCTGGACTAGCCGGTTCGACGGGTCTTCTCGGTTTAGAACGCTTGCAAAGGGCGCTGGCACCACGGCTGGCGCCCTTTTTTGTGGCGCCGGGAGTGGCTTGCTACAAAATCGCGGTTCGGGCGCTGGCGGAGGGTCTTCTCGCTATAAA
>CAVDXJ010000146.1:0-5007 GCA_963612765.1 Oscillospiraceae bacterium | reverse complement strand
GGTCGCGTTCTGGTTGGGCAGCGACTTCATGAACAGCTTGCCGTAGCTCTTGGTCGCCAAGCGTGAGTCGGCCAGCACCAGCACACCGGTGTCGCTCGACGCGCGAATCAAGCGCCCGGCCGCCTGCTTGACCTCGATGACCGCCTCGGGCAGCGAGTAGCGCCACCACGCGCGGTCCTCGCGCGACTCGCGCTCCTTGACCAGCGGTTCGTTGGGGTTGGCAAACGGCAGCTTGGGAATCACGACGCAGCGCAGCGTGTCGCCGGCGGCGTCAAAGCCCTCCCAAAACGACTTCAGCGCCATCAGTGAGAGGTTCTTCTCGGCGTTAAAGCGCTCGCGAAGCCGGCGCGGAGAAGTGCCTCGCTCCTGGTAGGCCAGATCAAGCCCGGCAGCGGCCAGGCGCGGCTTCAACGCCTGGGCCACGCGCTCCATGTCGCGGCGGTTGGTAAACAGCGTCAGCACCGAGCCGCCCATGGCCACATGCACGTCGTACAGCAGGTCCTCCAGCGCGGGCAGGTACGCGCGGTCGTTGGGCGCAGGCATATCACGCGCCAGCACAACCGACATCTGCCGCTCGTAGTCAAAGCTCGAGGAAAGCCGCAGGTCCTTGTGGTCGCGCGAGTCCAGCGCGGCCAGACCCACCGACTGGTTGAAGTGGTCGAAGTTGTCGCCCACGGCAATGGTCGCCGACGTAAAGACCACGCTTTCCATCTCGGGCAGCCAGTCCTTGGCCAGGTCGGCGCCGATGTCGATCTTCTCGGCCACCAACTTCTCGGTCGCAAGACGACGCTTAGCCCGCGTGAGCTGGGCATAGTAGACGTAATTGGTGTCCTCACCGGCGCAAATCAGCTTGATGCCGGCGAGAAGCTCGTCCAGCGCCCGGCCCGCGTCGCCAATGTCTCCCGCCATCTGCGGGGCCACCTCGGCTAGGGCCTTGCGGGCCTCCTTCATGTGGCGCGCGACCTCGTCCAGGCTGTGGGCCGCGGCCTCGCCGGCGCGCACAACCTCGCCCCACTCGTCGGTTTGGCGCAGACCGGCGTCGATCCACAAGGTCAAATCGTCGTAGCTGCCGTCGCTCTTGGCCAGCGGCACGAGCTCGTGGATGGCCACAAACAGATCGGCCACCCGCACCGATGCCGTGGCAGCCTCGGCCGCGACCTTGGCGAGAAGACCGGTCACCAAGGTCGAGTTCTCCAAGCTCAACGCACCAACCATCAGGTTGTGCAGCACGCCGGTCTTGGTCCCGCCCAGGACCTCGAAGGCAGACCGGGCGTCGCCCGCGCAAACCTCGACGGCCCACTGTCGGCGAGCCTCGGCCTCAAAACCGTGGGCCTCGTCGACCACCCAGTGGCGCACGGGCGGCAGAATGCGCCCCTCGGCCGCCACGTTGCGCAGCAACAGCGAGTGGTTGGTCACCACCACGTCAGAGGCGGCCGCGCGACGGCGGGCGCCGTGCAGCAGACACTCGCGCGGGAAATACGGGCAGCGGTTCTTCAAGCAGTCGCCAGAGCTAATGGTCAGCATCTTGCGCGGCACGTAGCGCCAGCGAATCCCCAGCGCGTCCAGGTCGCCGTCGGGCGACTGGCAGGCAAACGCGTAGCACACGGCCAGCGCAGTCAACATGTCGCAGCTCACCGCGTTCGCGGAGCGTCCGTCGACCTTAGCCTCCTCAACAGGCAAATCGGCCTTCACGGCGCGGTCCATGCGCAGGAAGCAGGGATAGTGGTCGTAGCCCTTCAGGGCATGGAAGGTCATACCGCCGGGCAGAGCCGCGGCCAGCGCGGGCAGCTCGTGGGCCACCAGCTGGTCGGTAAGCGCGTTGGTCTTGGTTGCCACGCCCACCGTGACGTTGTTGCGCTGGGCATACAGGACCTCAGGCAGCAAATACGCAATCGACTTTCCCACGCCCGTGCCCGCCTCGATCGAGCGGTGCGTCGAGGTGTTCAAAGCCGCCGCAATCTCGCGGGCCATTGCGACCTGCTCGGGGCGTTCCTCGGCCTTCTCGTACATGCGCGACACGGTGCCGCCGGGAGCAAACGCCTGGTCAACGGTATCAAGATCCACGTCAAGCAGCCGCTTACCCTCCTCAGCCGCGTCTTCCTTGGCGCGGCGCACGTCCTCGCGCAGCAACTCGGAGCGGGCGGTCTTAAGGTGAAAGTACTCGCCCGCATCTCCCAACGCCAGCTGCGAGAAGACGGGCCTAAAGGGCCAGTCCACCTCGGGGTGCATGTCGGCGAGAAAGCCCATCAAGCCGGCAGGCATCTGCGACAGCGCGCACAAAATGACGCGCCACATACCGCAGAGGGCGTCCACATCATCGCAGGCACGGTGCGTGACCGAGGCGCAGCCAAAGGCCCGTGCCATGTCCTGCAGGCGGTGAGAAGAAAGCCGCGGCAGCGCGATTCTCGACAAAGCCAGGGTGTCGATCCAGATATCGCTCACGTCATGGCCACCGGGCACGGCCTCGATAAACGTGCGGTCAAAGGTCGCGTTGTGCGCCAGCACGGGCGAGCCGCCCACAAACTCAGCTAGCTCGGCCACGGCCGTCTTGGCGTCGGGGGCGTCCATGACGTCCAGGTCGGTGATGGAGGTCAAGCGCGTGATCTCGGGCGGGATGGGGCAGCCGGGGTGCACAAACGTCTCAAACCGGTCCACAATCTCGCGACCGCGCAGGCGAGCGGCGCTAATCTCGATCAGTGTGCAGTCCTTGAACGAGAGGCCCGTGGTCTCGGTATCCAGCACCACCACGTCGTCCTCAAGCAGGCCAAAGTTCTGCTCGCCGGCCAATTTAGGCAGCGAGAAGTACTTCTGCCTCACAGACTCGGGTGTCGCGGGCAACAAAAGGTCCTCGAGGAGGGAGGGGTCCACCTCGTCGTAAGAAACCTGGTCTATTGTCATGTTTATCAGTGCCTTTGTTCGTAGGCTTCCAACGCAAGCTCGACAAAACGGGTGCAGAGCTCTGGAAATTCTACCCCGGCGTGGCGCGCCGAGTCGGGCAGAAGGCTGTTTTGGGTCATGCCGGGAATGGTATTGGTCTCCAAAATCACCGGGTCGCCCTCCGCCGTCACGATGAAGTCGCTGCGAGAAGCACCCAGGCAGCCCAGGGCCTTGTGCGCGGCCACAGCCTTCTCCTGCGCTGAGCGATAGACCTCGGGGTCCAGACGCGCGGGGATAACGTGGTGCAGCTCAGAGGGCTCGTACTTCACCGTGATGTCGTAGAACTCGGCGCCAAAGACCACCTCGATGATGGGCAGGGCCACCGGGTCGTCGTTGCCAACCACGGGCACGGTAATCTCGGTGCCGGTGATGCATTCCTCGATAAGCACGCGCCCGCCCTTGGACCCGGCCTTCTCAATAGCCTCGCGCAGGCCGTCTGCCTGGGCAACCTTGCTAATGCCAAAGCTCGAGCCGTTGCCACTGGGCTTCACGAACAGCGGCAGGCCCATCTCTTCCACCATAGCGGCAAGCTCGCGGTCGCTCAGCTGCGTACCTGCGGGAATGTCGACGCCCTTGGGCGCGCGGATTCCGGCCTTGCGGTAAATCGCCTTGGCAAACTCCTTCTCGGTGCTTACGCTGGACGCCAGCACGCCCGAGAAAGCGTACGGCATGTGGAGAATCTCAAGGAAGCCCTGCATGCAGCCGTCCTCGCCGTAGCAGCCGTGAAGGGCCGGGAAGGCCACGTCGTAGTTGCCGCGGCTCAGGTCGTCGTAAAAGTTCTCGCTGGCAATGTCCAGGATATCGACCTCGGCAAACCCTGCCTCAACCAGCGCCTGCTGGCAGTTGAGGCCAGAAAGCCACGAGATATCCCTCTCGTCCGACCAGCCGCCCGCCAAAACGACGACCCTGAGTTTTTTGAGCTCTTCTCTGTCCATGGTCACTCCAGCCTGGTCGGCGATTTTCTCGGTGTTAAACTCATAAGAATCGAAACTCGGTCTGCCGGACGCGCGAACGCGGCGGGCGACTTTGTTGAGAATAACCCTACTTTCAAGTTTTATCGCGAACGGGAGCGTGAATGGACCCAATTACTAGTGTTGACGAGAGTCAGCCCCTGCAAGACCTCAAGTCTCTTTCCCACAAAGAGATCGCGGCCCTGGTCGAGGAGCTGGGTCAGCCCAAGTTTCGCGTGAAACAAATCGAGGACTGGCTGTGGAACAAGAACGTCTCTTCCTTTGACGAGATGACCAACCTCTCCAAAGACCTTCGTGCTCAGCTTGCCGAGAAGGTCTCGCTGAACCCCGTGACCGAGGTCGCGCGCCAGGTCTCCGAGGACGGCAGCCGCAAGTACCTGCTGCAGTTCGCCGACGGCACCACCGTCGAGTGCGTGGGCATGCCCAACAAGAACAAGCTGGCCGTCTGCGTCTCTACCCAGGCCGGTTGCGGCATGAAGTGCGCGTTTTGCGCCACCGGCGCGGCGGGCCTTACCCGCTCGCTTTCCGCGTCCGAGATCTACCAGCAGGTCATGCACGTGCGCGACGACTTCAACACCCGCGTGACCAGCGTCGTCATGATGGGCCAGGGCGAGCCCTTTGCCAACTACGACGCCACGCTGGCCGCGCTGCGCAAGCTCAACAACCCCGCTGGTCTGGGCATCGGCGCGCGCCATCTCACTGTCTCTACCTGCGGCGTTATCCCCAGCATCATGCGCTTTGCCAAGGAGCCCGAGCAGTTCACGCTGGCCGTCTCGCTTCACTCGGCCGTGCAGCAGACACGCAACGTCCTGATGCCGGGCGTCAAGAAGTTCTCGCTGCTCAACCTGTACTCGGCCATGGGCGAGTACGTCAACATCACGGGTCGCCGCCCCACCTACGAGTACGCCCTTATCAGCGGTGTCAACGACACCAACGACGAGCTCGAGGCCCTGTGCGACTTCTGCCGCGAGACCCTGTGCCACGTCAACCTTATCCAGCTCAACGACGTCGAGGGCTCTCGCTTCCGCCCCTCCACCCCGCAGCGCGCCGAGGAGTTCGTGCGCCGTCTGGGCAGTGTGGGCGTCGAGGCCACCGTGCG
>CAVDXJ010000145.1:0-5017 GCA_963612765.1 Oscillospiraceae bacterium | reverse complement strand
AAAAAACGGGCGACCCAAGCGGGCCGCCCGTAAGCAATCTATGGTGGAGACAATGGGGTTCGAACCCACGACCTCAGGCTTGCAAAGCCCGCGCTCTCCCAGCTGAGCTATGTCCCCATGCGTAAAGTCCATCTTCATTAATAATCGCCCCAGCGGCGACTCGGCTAACACTGGGGCGACTATTGGCGAAAAATGGTGGGCCTGACAAGGTTCGAACTTGTGACCTCCCGGTTATCAGCCGGACGCTCTGACCAACTGAGCTACAGGCCCAACGCGAGAAGTTATATTACGCGCACCCACCCCTCTCGTCAACAACTTTTTTAGAAAAAAGTGGCTTTGCTGTTAAACGTCTGCACATATGCCCTCATAGAGGGTAGGATTTGAGTCGAGAAAAAACGTTTTGAGGAGTCTTGTTTTGCCGCTTCGTAGGATGGAAATCAAATCGATCGTCATGGGTCCGGGGCCCTCGGGCTCGCTCGTTGTCCTGAAGCCAAGGGAGACGCGCGAGGGTGAGCACGCGGCCAAGCTGCCCATCCGCATCGGCGGGATCGAGGCCACGGCCATCAGCATGGGCGTCGAGAAGAAAACCGGTGCCCGCCCGCTCACCCACGACCTTCTCGCCAGCGTCATTGAGGCCTTGGACGCCCAGGTGGAAAGCGTGCGCATCACCGCCGTGACCGGCACCACGTTTTACGCGCAGGTCGAGCTTTCTGACGCGATGGGCCAGCACCACTACCTGGACGCCCGTCCCTCCGACGCCATCGCGCTGGCCGTGCGCTGCGGCGCGCGTATTTGGGCAGACGAGAAGGTCCTGGAAACCGCGTCCATGCCCGACTTCGCCTCGGTCGAGGCAGATGAGAAACAGGCCGAGATGGACGAGTTCCACTCGTTTGTAGAGAACCTCTCGCCCGAGGACTTCGACATGACGCCCGACCACCCGGACGACCAGAATCAGTAGGCTGCGACCCGGCATCGACGGCGTTAACAACGCGCAACCACACAAAAACGAGGGCCCGCGAATCCAATCGCGGGCCCTCGTCGTTTATACGCGGCTGCGGAGAAGCGCGCTACTCCTCGTCAAGAAGCGTCGGCTCGGCGTCAGCGGCGTCAACGTCGCTGCCGTCCTCGCCCTCCACGTCGTCCTCGGCGCCCGGCTCGTCCTTCTCGGCGACCATGCGGGCCACAGCGGTGACCGCGTCGCTCTCGGGCAGGTTCATGACCCTCACGCCCTGCGTGGAGCGGCCAAGCTGGCTGATGCCGGCGACCTTGACGCGAATGACCACGCCGTCGGCGCTCATGATCATGAGCTCGTGCTCCTCGTTGACGATGCGGCAGGCCACGAGCTGGCCCTTCTTCTCGGTCATCGTGATGGTGAAGACGCCCTGGCCGCCACGCTTGTGCTCGGGGTACTCCGAGACGGGCGTGCGCTTGCCGTAGCCCTTCTCGGTGATGACAAACAGGTCGCCCGAGCCGTCGGTGATTTCCATGCCCAGCATCTTGGCGCCGTCCTTCATCGTGATGCCGCGCACGCCCGAGGTGTCGCGGCCCATGGGGCGCACGTCGGACTCGGGGAACATGATGGCTTTGCCGTCGGTCGAGACCAGCATGACCTTCTCACCGGGCTTCACGCGACGGACGTTGACCAGCTCGTCGCCGTCACGCAGGTTGATGGCGATGATGCCGTCGTGGCGCGTGCGGTCGTAGGCGGCCATGGCGGTCTTCTTGACGGTGCCGTTGGCCGTGGCGAACATCAAGAACTCGTCGTCGGGGAAGTCGCGGCAGGTCATGACGGCCATCGCGTGCTCGCCCTCGACAAACGGGATGAGGTTGACCATCGCGGTGCCGCGCGCGGTGCGGGCGCCAATGGGCAGCTCGTGGACCTTCAGGCGATAGACCTTGCCCTTGTTGGAGAAGAACAGCACGTAGTCGTGGGTGCTTGCCACAAAGAGGTCCTCGACAAAGTCCTCGTCCTTGAGGTTCACGCCCTGGACGCCGCGGCCGCCGCGACGCTGCGCACGGTAGGTGTCGACCGGGGTGCGCTTGACGTAGCCGGCATGGGTCACGGTGACGACCATGGGCTCGTCGGCGATCAGGTCCTCGACGTTAAGGTCGCGCGAACCCTCGGCCGAGATCTGCGTGCGGCGCTTGTCGGAGTACTTGCGCGCGATCTCGCGCATCTCCTCCTTGATGACGGCCAGGATTTTGGGCGGGTTGGCGAGAAGGTCCTCGTAGTAGGCGATGGCGCGGCGAAGTCCGGCCAGCTCTTCCTCGATCTGGTCGCGAGACAGGCCGGTCAGGCGGCGCAGGCGCATCTCGAGGATGGCCTGGGTCTGCTCGGGCGAGAAGCCGAAGCGCTCGATCAAGCGCTCGCTCGCCTCGGTGTCGGTGCGGCTGGCGCGGATGATGCTGATGACCTCGTCGATGTGGTCGAGCGCGAGCAGGTAACCCTCAAGGATGTGGGCGCGGGCCTGGGCCTTCTTGAGGTCGAAGCGGGTGCGGCGGGTCACGACGTCGACCTGGTGGTCGATGTAGTGCTGCAGCATCTCGCGCAGGGTCAAGAGCTTGGGCACGCCGTCCACCAGCGCAAGGTTGATCACGCCAAACGACGACTGAAGCTGGGTGTACTTGTAGAGGTTGTTCTGGACAACCTGCGGGATAACGTCCTTCTTAAGCTCGATGACCAGGCGGATACCCTTTTGGTTGGACTCGTCGCGCAGGTCAGAGATGCCCTCGATGCGCTTCTCGTTGACCAGCTGGGCGATCTTCTCCTGCAGGGCACCCTTGTTGACCTGGTAGGGCATCTCGGTAAAGACCAGGCGAGAACGGCCCGTCTTGGTCGTCTCGACATGGGCCTTGGCGCGCACGGTGATGGATCCGCGGCCGGTCTCGTAGGCCTCGCGGATGCCGTCGGTGCCCATGATCACGGCGCCCGTGGGGAAGTCGGGGCCGGGCATGACGGTCATGAGGTCGTCGACGGTGGCGTCGGGATTGTCGATGAGCATGCAGGCCGCCTCGATCGACTCGCCCAGGTTGTGGGGAGGGATGTTGGTGGCCATGCCCACGGCGATGCCGCCGCAGCCGTTGACCAGCAGGTTGGGGAAGCGCGCAGGCAAAACCTGCGGCTCTTGCAGGGACTCATCGTAGTTGGGCTGCCAGTCCACGGTGTCCTTCTGCAGGTCGCGCAGAAGCTCCATCGCAGGCTTGGCCAGGCGGCTCTCGGTGTAACGCATTGCCGCCGCCGAGTCGCCGTCGATGTTGCCAAAGTTGCCGTGGCCGTCGATCAGCGGTGTGCGCATCGAGAACCACTGGGCGAGACGAACCATCGTGTCGTAGACCGCGGAGTCGCCGTGGGGGTGGTACTTACCGATAACTTCGCCGACGGTCCAAGCCGACTTCTTGTGCGGGCGGTTGGGGAAGATACCCGACTCGTTCATGGCGTAGAGAATACGGCGGTGGACCGGCTTCAGGCCGTCGCGAACGTCGGGCAGGGCGCGGGCTGTGATGACCGACATCGAGTACTCGATGAAGGACTGGCGCATCTCTTGGCCAAATTCCTTGATCTGCAGGGCGCCGCCGTGCTCGTCGGTCTCGCCGGTCGAAACGCCGGTGCCGGCGTTGCCGAACTCCTCCTCGAGCTCGCCGTCGTCTTCGTCGTCGGCGTCTTCGCCCTCGGTCTCGTCGTAAACGTCCTCACCCTCGTCGGAGGCCTGGGCGCGATCAAGAAGGCGCCTCAGGTCCTCGGGCAAAGACTCGTTGTTCTCGCCGTCGTTGTTGAAATCGTCTGCCACTTAAGGCCTTTCTCGTAAGGTTAACGAACCTGTCCGTCTGGTTTCTCTCCGCTTAATTACGCGTCCAAGAACCTCGCATCATGAGCATGTCTCTCAATGTACTCACGCCTATATTCCACCTGGTTGCCCATCAGCTCGCGGACGGCCTTGTCAGCCATAGCGGCGTCGTCGATCGTGACGC
The DNA here is from genome assembly GCA_963612765.1 of Oscillospiraceae bacterium. Taxonomy (GTDB): domain Bacteria; phylum Actinomycetota; class Coriobacteriia; order Coriobacteriales; family Atopobiaceae; genus Paratractidigestivibacter. Next base: position 1,048 of record CAVDXJ010000145.1, on the reverse strand, counting down.
GCTGCAGGATGCGAGTACGCGGATCCATAGTGGTCGACGCCAGCTGCTTGGGGTCCATCTCGCCCAAGCCCTTGTAGCGCTGAACGGTGTAGGGACGCTTCTTGCGCTTGGCCTTGCCGTTGGTGGACTCCTCGTCCTCGGCATCGTCGTCGTAGGCAAAGCCCAGCTCGGCGATCTTGCGCTTTAGAATCTCTTCCTCGGGCTCCTTGCCGTTGGGGTAGACGTAGTAGATCTTCTTGCGCACCTTGATGCCAAAGATCGGCGGGCAGGCGGCGTAGACGTAGCCGGCGTCGATCAAGGGGCGCATGTACTTGTAGAAGAACGTGAGCAGCAGGATGCGGATGTGCGCGCCGTCGACATCTGCATCGGTCATGATGATGATCTTGTGGTAGCGGGCCTTCGAGATATCGAAGTCGCCGCCGTCGCCGGTCGAGGTGGTGACGCCCGTGCCAATGGCCGTGATCAGCGACTGAATGGTGTCGCTCGAGAAGGCACGGTGGTCGCCCACGCGCTCGACGTTCAAGATCTTGCCGCGCAAGGGCAGAATTGCCTGGATGTCTCGGCGGCGGCCGTCCTTGGCCGAGCCGCCTGCCGAGTCGCCCTCTACAATGAAGAGCTCGGTGAGCTCCGCGTCGCGGCACGAGCAGTCGGCCAGCTTACCGGGCAGGTGCGCCGTCTCCAACAGAGACTTGCGGCGGGTGGCCTCGCGGGCCTTGGTAGCCGCGGTGCGGGCCTTGGAGGCCTGCATGGCCTTGTTGACGATCACGCGGGCGGGCTTGGGGTGCTCCTCCAGGTACTCGGCCAAGCCGTCCGAGACGATCTTCATGACCAGCGGGCGCATGAACGAGCTGCCGAGCTTGGCCTTGGTCTGGCCCTCGAACTGCGGGTCGCCCAGCTTGACCGAGATAACCGCGGTCAGGCCCTCGCGGATGTCGTTGCCGGTGAGGTTGGCCTCCTTCTCCTTAAGGATGCCGGCCTTGCGGGCATAGTCGTTGATCACGCGGGTAAGGGCGGTGCGGAAGCCCTCCATGTGCATGCCGCCGTCGGG
>CAVDXJ010000144.1:0-5025 GCA_963612765.1 Oscillospiraceae bacterium | reverse complement strand
ACATCCTGGCCAACTGGGACCCCTACGAGAACACCTCGACGGTGCCCATCGCCGTCTGCATCCTGGACAAGGGCGCCGACGTCTCTGACATGGGCTACACCAACGCCGGCGACATGATGCGCGAGAAGCTGGAAGAGAACACCCAGCTGGGGTGGCAGTTCGTCGACAGCCAAGACGACGCGATCGAGGGAGTGAAGGCCGGCACGTACTACGCCGCCTTCATCGTCCCGGCCGATTTCACGTCGAGCCTGGCCAACGTCTTGGACGGCGACACGTCCAAGGCCCATATCGGCTACTACGTCAACGAGAAGGTCAACGCCGTCGTGCCCAAGGTGGCCGACACCGGCTCGACCACGCTGGAAAACCAGATCACCAACCAGTTCGTCGAGGTCGTGGGCAAGGTCGTGACCGAGAAGCTCCAGGGCTTCGCGGGCGACGCCGCGGGCTCGGTCAACTCGGCGCGCGACTCGGTGGCGGCCGACCTGCGCGAGGTCTCCAACTCCCTCACGACGCTGTCGAGCGAGGTCTCGGGCGTCCGCGACTCCATCCAGAAGGGACGCGACACGATCAGCTCCGCACGCCAATCGACCCAGGAGCTCTCCGACGGTGCCGTCAGGGTGGGCAACAAGCTGAGCACCGCCCTCGACGACCTGGCCGCCACCCGCACGAGCGTGGGCAACCTGGCCTCGCAGCTCACCTCGAGCACGAGCGCGGGCGCCGCGGCCATCAGCGGCGTCTCGGCCCAGCTGACCTATGACATTTCCCAGATCACGGGCGACATCGGCTGGGCGCAGGGCGAGCTTGACTCGGCCGTGACCCAGATCTCCAACCTGCGCACCAACACCTTTGGCGACCTGCGCACCTCTCTCGAGCGCCTTAAGTACAACAAGCTCGAGAAGCTCGACGACTCCGTCTTTGGCAAGCAGGCCGCCATCGACGCCATCGACGCCGCGCTCGAGAGCCTCGCGGCCATGGACGCCCAGACCGCCTCGAAGGTCGACTCCCTCAAGTCCTTCTCGGATAGCGTCAAACAGGGCAACGAGGGCATCGCCGACCTCTCGACCAACGTCAACGACGTCATCCAGACCAGCGTCAACGGGCTCAACGGCGTCTCTTCGCAGGTGAACACCGAGGTCCTGCCCGCGGTCAACTCGACCCTCGACACCTTCGCCACCTTTGGCGGCAAGGTCGTGGGCACGACGTATACCCTGCCCTCTCTGCTCTCGCAGGCCGACGCCACCTTGGCAGGCTTGGACGACGTCTTGGTCCAGTGCGACTCGTCCCTCGACTCCACGGCATCCACGCTCAACACCGCCGCCGAGAAGGTCTCGGGCCTGGCAAACGACGTGGCCGCCGTGGCCGCCGCCGAGACCTACGCGGGCATCTCGGATGTCCTGGACCTCAACGCCGAGAGCGTCGGCGACTTCCTGGGCTCGCCCGCCGAGCTCGTCACCGAGTCGGTCTTCCCCGTGGACAACTACGGCAGCGGAGTCGCGCCCTTCTACACCAACCTCGCCCTTTGGGTCGGCGGCTTTATCCTGGTCGCCATCTACAAGCTCGAGGTCGACGATGAGGGGATCGGCGACTTCAAACCCTGGCAGGGCTTCTTCGGCCGCTGGCTGCTGCTCAACCTCATCGGCCAGATCCAGGCCATCATCTGCTGCATCGGCGACATCTGCCTGGGCATCCAGTGCCTCTCGCCCGTCGCCTTCGTCTTCGCGGGCATGGTCGAGTCCTTTGTCTACGTCTTCTTCATCTACGCCCTTTCCATCGCCTTCAAGCACATCGGCAAGGCGCTGGGCGTGCTCATCGTCGTCCTGCAGATCCCGGGCGCCTCGGGCCTCTACCCCATCGAGATGCAGCCCGACTTCTTCAGGGCGCTCAACCCCTGGCTTCCCTTCACCTACGGCATCAACGCCATGCGTGAGGCCATCGCGGGCTTCTACGGCAACTACTACGCCCAAAACATCGCCGTTCTTCTCGTCTACCTGATCCCGGCGCTGCTCATCGGCGTGACGGCCCGAAAGCACCTGCTCAACATCAACAACCTCTTTGACAAGAAGCTTGCCGAGACCGACATGATGATCGCCGAGCGCACCGGCATGAAGACCCCGCACTTCAGGCTCTCGACCATCATCAAGGCGCTCATGGACTCCGAGGCCTACAAGGAGACCTTCCTCGAGGCCGCCGCGAGCTTCGAGCTGTCCTACCCGGCCATGGTCCGCCGCGGGTTCGCCGCGCTGATCGTGGTGCCGCTGGTCCTTCTCGGCTTGATGTTCGTGCACCCGGCCAAGTTCCTCATGCTCATGCTGTGGGTCCTGTCGCTGTTGATCATCTGCACGTTCCTGATCGTGATCGAGTACTTCCACAACCGCGTGTCCGAGAAGACCCACCTGGCCGAGATGAGCCAGGCCGAGCTCTACGACATGCTCGGCGACGAGCTCAAGGCCGAGCTTCTCGCCTTCGCCCCGTTCGAGAAGATGCGCCGCGGCAGGAACCTGTCGCTCGTGCGCCTCGTGATTCCCAAAGGCAAACCAACCGATGAGAGCAGTGAGACCCAAGACGGAGGGGACGGCCCCGCGGCCGACTCCGACCCAGAAAAAACCGCCGTGCGAGGCGACGCCGAGAAGGGCGGTGATGCGCGATGAGTAAGATCTTTGCCCTAATCAAGCGCGACGCCAGCCACATCTTTGCCAACGTCATCAGCCTCGTCGTGTGCGCCGGCATGATCGTCGTGCCCTGTTTCTACGCCTGGTTCAACATCGCGGGCAGCTGGGACCCCTACGGCAACACGAAGAACCTCAAGGTGGCCCTAGCCAACTCCGACGCCGGTTACACCAGCGAGCTCATCCCCGTGAACATCAACATGGGCGAGCGCATGGTCTCTGATCTGCAGGGCTCCACCTCTATTGGCTACATCGTGACCAACGAGGAGGACGCCATCGAGGGCGTCAAGAGCGGCGAGTACTACGCGGCCATCGTATTCCCCGAGGACTTCACCTCGAATATGATGAGCGTCGTCACGACCGACTCGGTGCGCCCGCAGGTGCGCTTCTACCAAAACGAGAAGGAAAACGCGATCGCGGCCATCGTCACCAACAAGGCCTCGACCGCCGTGCAGCAAGACATCGACGAGTCCTTTGCCAAGTCGGTGACCACGGTGGGCGCGGCCGTCCTGAGCGAGTTCTCGGATTACCTGACCGACGAGAACCTCTCGGGCTTCACCGAGAAGCTCGACGCCGCCCTCGACGACGCGACGGAGGTCCTCTCCTCCACCTCGTCGACCCTTAGGTCCTTCTCGACGCTGGCGGCAAACACGCAGGCGCTCATGAGCTCGACGAGCGGCACCTCGACGGCCTCGCTGTCGGCCACGCTCGACGCCGGCAATATGCTGCGCCAAACGTCTGCCGACGTGAGCGGCCTGGGCACCGCCTTCGACGGCACCGTGAGCAGCCTGAACAACGCGCTCACCGCGAGCAGCGACTCGCTTGAGAAGGTTTCCAACCAGGTCAACGCCGCCTTTGACAAAGCCGGCGAGCAGACCGACAAGCTGGCCGAGGGCCTCACGAAGGCGGCCGACGCCGCCACCGAGGCGGGCGACAGGCTGGCGAGCTTCGACGTCAAGCTCGACGACGCGATCGGATCGCTTAACGACGTCATGGCAAAGCTCACCGAGGGCACGACCGTGTACAACGTTGTGCAGGACGCCCGCGACACCGTCAGCGAGTTCCAGCAGCGCGTCCAAGACGCAGAGTCGCGCATGCGCACCCTGGCCTCCCAGCTCAACAAGGCCGCAAGCGACCTTACCCAGGGCAAGACCGACGCCCAGGGCGCCCGCGAGACCGTCCAGAACGTGATCGCGGAAGCCAAGGGTTCTCTCGCCGCCGCCCAAGACATGTACGACACCAACGTCAAGGGCTCGCTCAACTCGCTTTCGGGCACGATCGACGAGGCCGCAACCAAGGCCGACGACATCGCGACCAAGCTCTCGGGCACGCTCGACACCGTGAAGGGCGCCTCGGGCGACGCCGTTGATGCCCTGGGCCGCGCGAAGACCCGCATCGACCAGACGGCCGACAAGATCGACGCGGCCGCGGCCGAGATGAGCGGCCTCAAGGGCAGCCTGTCCGAGGCCCTGGAGTCCGGCGACATGAACAAGATCCGCACCATCTTGACAGACGGCCCGGATGCCTTGGCCTCCTTCATCTCGTCCCCCGTCGAGATGGACCGCAACGCCATCTACGCGATCGAGAACAACGGCAGCGCCATGGCCCCCTTCTACACGACGCTAGCCATCTGGATCGGCGGCGTGGTCCTGGCAGCCCTCGTGCGTTGCAACCCCAGCGAGAAGGCCGCAGAAGAGCTGGGGCTCAAGCCGCACCACGGCTACCTGGGCCGCATCTTCTTCTTCCTGGTGATCGGCTTCATCCAGTCGAGCGTCATCCTTCTGGGCGACCTCTACTTCCTGGGCGTCCAGTGCGCCAACCCCGGGTTCTTCCTTCTGGCAGGCTGGGCCGCGAGCTTCGTCTTCATCAACATCATCTATGCCCTGACGGCAAGCTTCGGCGACGTGGGCAAGGCCATCGCCGTCGTCTTGATGGTCATCCAGGTGGCGGGCTCGGGCGGCACCTTCCCGGTGCAGATGCTGCCCGAGGGCTTCCAGGCCGTCTACCCCTTCCTGCCCTTCGTCCACGCCGAGAACGCCATGCGAGCGGCCATGTTTGGCCTGTACAACGGCGACTTCTGGCAAGAGATGCTGTACCTGCTGAGCTACCTCGTGCCGTCGCTTCTGCTGGGCCTGCTGCTGCGCAAGCCGGTCATCAGCCTCAACGAGTGGGTCGAGCACAAGCTGGAGTCCACCAAGGTCATGTAGCGCAGGCGGCGAGAAGGTCTTCTCGCCGGCGCATGTGCCCCTGCAAAGGAACGAGCCCCCGAGCTGCGGTTTATTCGCGCTCGGGGGTTCGTTTTGTACGGTGGGTTGTTACGAGGTGGCCGCGGGCTTCTCGCCAGTTGCCAGGCTTAGAG
>CAVDXJ010000143.1:0-5040 GCA_963612765.1 Oscillospiraceae bacterium | reverse complement strand
GGCTCGCATTGGCGCTGTGCCCGAGTGGCTGGCCGCACGGGCGATGGCCTCTATGGGCGCCGATGCCGCGGCAAGGTACGCCGCGGCCGTTCTGTCTCCCAACACGGCCTCTGTTGCGGTCAACCGCGCTAAGGTGTCGGTCGAAGAGGCCCTGCGCTTTCTCGCCACCGCCGGCTGCGAACCCGTGGCCGGGCCCTTAGATGGCTCGGTCCTGCTGGGCAACCCGGCTGCGCTGGTCAATACGTCCCTGGTAGATGACGTGGTTGTGCTGCCATGCGACCTGGCCGCGCAGGAAGCCGTGCTTCTGGCCGCGCCGGCACCCGGCTCGCGCGTGCTTGAGGTGGGCCAGGGCCGAGCCACCAAGACGGTTCTGTTAGAGGCCGCCGCGCGCACCGCGGGTGGCGCGTGCCAAATCGATGCCCTCGAGATCAGCGAGTCCAAGTCTCGTCTCGCCGCCAATCGCTGCGAGCGCGCGGGCGTCGCGGGCAACGTCGCTTGCCTCTGCGGCGACGGTTGCGTGCTTGACGGCATCGACGGCCCCTATGACCTGGTCTTTGTCGACGCCCCGTGCTCCGGTACCGGCACGCTGCAGCGCCACCCCGAGATCGCTTGGGCGCTCAACGAGTCCGCCTTGCCAGAGCTTTACGCCGTGCAGCTCCAGATGCTCAAGACCGCCAGCGCCCGCGTCAAGCGGGGAGGCCGGCTGGTCTACTCCACCTGTTCCTTCCTTGAGGAAGAAAACGAGCAGGTCATCGAGGCTTTTCTCGGCTCACCCCAAGGTTTGGGCTTCTCGCCTATAACCCTTCATCGCACCGAGCTTGCGGGCGCAGACAGGCACTTTGTGGCGACCTTGCGGGCGCGATAGGCGCTCGTCGCCGCAAATACTTCCCCCAACCGGCACGCCAAATCGCGTTTGCCCAGGATTGTCCCGCTCTGCGTTCCGGTTAGGGGAAAGTGCCCTTTTTGCCCCTTGCAAATAGTACGAGCGCGGACTAAACTAGTCATCGTTTTGTCCGCGTTCGTACTATTTGGAGGAAAATGGACGGCGAGAAGATCATCGCCCGCGACAAAGAGGGCCTTATCGCCAACGATGCGTGGAACATGTCGTTCGATCGCCTGTACCGCGAGTCCGACAAGCTCTATCACCGCCTGGCCGCGCACTGCGACCTGTCCGAGACCGCCTACTGGGTGGCCTACGGCATCTACATGCAGGGCGGTTCCATCAGCGTGAAGGAACTCATCGAGCTCTGCGACATGCCCAAGCAGTCTGCCAACTCGGCCTTGAAGGCGCTTGAGGCCAAGGGCTACGTGACCCTCGACTTTTGCGAGGGCAGCAAGAAAGCCAAGGTCGTGACCTTGACCGAAGCCGGTCGCTCCTTCTGCGACGAAAAGATCCGCCCAGCCAACCGCGCCGAGCGCCGCGCCTTCGACACGCTGGAACCCGCCGAGCAGGCCGAGTTCCTGCGCTTGGTCGAGAAGTACGTCTCGGCGATTCAAATCGAGCTTGCAAATCTGGAGGGAGGTCTCGCAGATGGCGAATAAACTGCTGGCCAGGGCCGTGGACGACGCCCCGCAGCGCAACTACTCGGTGCGCGCGTCCTTCTCGCTTTTGTGGCAGCTCGTGCGCCCGTACAAGGGCCTGATGGTGGCCACCCTGCTCACGCTGTGCTGCGACATCGTGGGCATGCTCTTTGTCCCCACCGAGCTTGCGGCCTTGCTTAACTCGGTGACCGCGGGCGAGGGCATGGACGCCGTCTGGCGCCACGGGGCCATCATGCTGGTGGCCTCGCTTCTGGGCTCGGGCGGCTGCATCGTGAGCTACCGCATGGCCTCCAAGCTGGCCGCCAACGTGGGTCGCGACATGCGCATGGCGGTCTATCGCCACTCGCTGGCCTTTAGCGGCGCCGATTTCAACCGCTTTGGCACGGGCTCGATGATCACCCGCACGATGTCGGACGCCAACGTGGTCCAGCAGACGCTGCTCATGAGCTTCGTCATGATGAGCCCGGTGCCTCTGACCTGCATCGTCTCGCTTATCCTCACGTTTTCGCTGGACGCCACGATGGGCTACGCGGTTCTCGCCGTCACGGTGGTGTGCCTGCTGATCAGCGTGATCGCGGTGGCCAAATCGGCCCCGATCTTCCTCATCATGCAGAGCTTCATCGACCGCATGAACGTGCGCCTGCGCGAGGCCATCACTGGCGTGCGCGTGATTCGCGCCTTTGGCAAGGACAGCTACGAGCAGGCCCGCTTAGACGACGACTTCGAGGCCTACGCCGCCCGCGCCATCCGCGTCAACCTGGTCTTTGCCGTGACCGACACCATGACCTTCTTCTTTGCCAACGGCGTCGAGTCGCTGATCTTCCTCATCGGCGCCGATCGCGTGGGCGTCCACGCGATGCAGGTTGGCTCGATCACCGCGGTTATCCAGTACGCGATGTTCATCATGTTCTTCATGATGATGGCCCAGTTCGCCCTGCTCCAGGTGCCGCGCGCCCTGGCCTGCCTCACGCGCGCCAAGGAGGTCCTGGATTTCGAGCCCTCGATCGCCGATAAGGCGGCGGGGGAGTGCGGCGGCGAGAATGACGGCGAGAAGGACGGCGAGAAGCGCGCGGCCCTCGCGGCCGACGTCCCCGTGGCCGCCTTCGAGCACATGAGCTTCTGCTTCGACGATGCCGATGAGAATACCCTAAGCGACCTGGACTTCTGTCTGCGCCGCGGCCAGACCACGGCCATCATCGGTAACACCGGCTCGGGCAAGTCGACGATCGCCAAGATGCTCCTTCGCTTCCTGGACGCCACCGAGGGCCGTGTGTGCCTGGGTGGGCGAGACGTGCGCGACCTTTCGCAGGACGAGCTGCGCTCGCGCATTGCCTACGTGCCGCAAAAGGCTTGGCTCTTCTCGGGCACCATCGCCCAGAACCTGCGTTACGGCGCCGCGGACGCCAGCGACGAGCGCCTGTGGCACGCCGTCGACGTCGCCCAGGGCGCCTTTGTCCACGAGCTCGAGGAAGGCCTGGAAACCCGCGTGGCTCAGGGCGGCACCAACTTCTCGGGCGGCCAGCGCCAGCGCCTCTCGATCGCCCGCGCCCTGGTGCGCCGCGCCGACCTCTATATCTTTGACGACTCGTTTAGCGCGCTTGACTACAAGACCGACGCCGCCCTTCGCGCCGCGCTCAAAGACGAGCTGGCAGAAGCCGCTGTTTTGATCATCGCCCAACGCGTGAGCACCATCCAGCACGCCGACCAGATCGTCGTGCTTGGCGACGGCCGCGTCGAGGGCATAGGCACCCACGAGGAGCTTCTCGCCACCTGCCCGGCTTACCTTGCAATATACGAATCCCAGGTGAAAGGGGGAGACGACAATGGCGGACGATAAGAAACTTGATGCGGGCGCGGACGAGGAGTCCGAGGTCCCCACCAACGGTCTTGCCACCGCAAAGCGCCTGTGGGCCGCTGCCGGCCGTGAGCGCTGGCGCCTGATCGTGGCCGCGGTCTCGGCCATCTTCTATGTGGCCGCGAGCCTGGCCGCCCCCGCCTACAGCGCCGGCCTGGTCGACATGCTGTGGGCCAACATCCAGGACGCCTGGGCCCAGGGCCGTGACTTTGTGGTCACGTGGGACAACGGCGGCGTCCAGATCCTCACCTTCCTGGGCATCTGGACTGTGGCTTGGGCGTTCTATACTGTGCAGTCCCTGGTCATGGCCTCTTTTGCCGAGAAGCTCAATCTGGGGTTGCGTGAGCAGATCTCGGCCAAGATCAGCCGCCTGCCGCTGGGCTACTACGATGCCCATCAGCCGGGCGACACGATCAGTCGCGCCACCAATGACCTTGACAAGGTCTCCGAGGTGCTGCAGCGCGGTCTTCTCCAGGTCATCATAAGCGCCACGATGTTCGTGGGCGCGGTGGGCATCATGTTGACCTACAGCCTGGTTTTGGGCGGCGTCTTCTTGTTCTTCGCGGCCTGTTCGCTGGTCCTGACCCGCGTTGCCGCAGCTAAGACGATCAAAATCGCGGCCAAGCGCCAGGAGGCCCAGGGTATCCTTACCGGCAAGATCGAGGAGGCCTACTCGGGCCGCACGGTGATCAAGGCCTTTGGTCGCGACGAGGCCTCGGCGGCAGATATCCAACTGGCGGCAGACGAGCTTGCGGCCACGAGCGCCCAGGCCGATTTCATCACCCAGGCGATCAGCCCCGCGATTCGCCTGCTCATCAGGTTCTCGCAGGTTGCCTGCGGTCTTCTCGCCGGCTCTATGCTCTTGGCCGGGCAGATCAGCGTGGGCATCTTCCAGTCGTTCTTCCAGTTTGTCACCACGGCCAGCGAGCCTTTGACGCAGTTCTCGATGACCACCAACATGCTGCAGAGCGCCCTGGCCGCGGCCGAGCGCGTCTTTATCCTGCTTGACGAGGAGGAGGTCGTGCCCGACCCCCAAGAGCCCGCCCAGCTTCCCGCCGACGTCCAGGGTCTCGTCGAGTTCGAGCACGTGCGCTTTGGCTATAGCGCCGAGAAGACCCTCATGCACGACGTCAACCTGGTGGCGCGCCCGGGGCAGAAGGTCGCGATCGTGGGCGCCACGGGCGCCGGCAAGACGACGCTGATTAACCTTTTGATGCGCTTCTATGAGGTGGACGCAGGCCGCATCACCTTGGACGGCGTCGACACGCGCGAACTCACGCGCGCCGATTTGCGTCGCCAGTTTGGCATGGTTTTGCAGGACGCGTGGTTGTTCGAGGGCACCATCGCCCAGAACATCGCCTACGGCAAGCCCGGCGCCACCCGCGATGAGGTCGAGGCGGCGGCGCGCGCGGCGCACGTGGACTTCTTCATCCGCACCCTGCCCGAGGGCTACGACACCGTGCTTTCCAACGATGCCGAGAACGTGAGCCAGGGCCAGCGCCAGCTGCTCACGATCGCCCGCGCCATGCTGACCGACCCGGCGATCCTTATTCTGGATGAGGCCACGTCGAGCGTCGACACCCGTACCGAGCAGGCCATCGTTCGCGCGATGGAGGCCATCATGGAGAACCGCACGAGCTTCG
>CAVDXJ010000142.1:0-5094 GCA_963612765.1 Oscillospiraceae bacterium | reverse complement strand
GGGGCCGCAGCCGCGAGAGCCGGCGCGGCCACAGGGGCGACCGCAGGGGCCGCTACCTGCACCCCGTTTGTCTCGACATCGGCCAAACGAGCCTCCAGCTCGGCCACGCGTGCGGCCAGAGACTCCAAAGTCACGTCGCTTTGCGGGCGGGCGATCTTGGTGAAGGCCACCTCGAGTACCAGGCGCTGGTTGACGGCCGTGCGCATCTGGTTGGAGGCGTCGCCCAAAACCGTGAGCACATACGACAGGCGGTCGGGCGAGCCAAAGGCAGCGGCCTCTTCCTTAAGGTGCTTCAGCTCGTCGGCTGTGGCGGCAACCGCGTTGGCGCCGGGGGCCGCCGCCAGCACGTACAGGTCGCGCACGTGCGAGGACAGCTCGCGCGTAAACTGCAAAAGGTCGCAGCCGGTGCCAACCAGGCGCTCTACCTCGACAAACAGAGCCGCGATGTCGCGGGTGGCCAGGGCCGTACCCACGTTTCCCAGCACAGAGCCCGAAACCTCGCCCAAAAAGTCCTGCGCGCAAGACAGCGAGATCTCGCCGGCGCCAAAGACACTCAGCTGCTCAAGCGAGGTCAGGGCGTCGCGCATGCCGCCGCGAGCGTGGCGAACCACCAGCTCAAGGGCCTCGCGGTCGTAGGTAAAGCCCTCTTGCTCGCAGACGTGGCACAGATGCTCGAGCATCTCGTCGTTGGCGATGCTGTGGAAGTCAAAGCGCTGGACGCGCGACAAGATGGTGGCCAGGATCTTTTGCGGGTCGGTGGTGCACATGATAAAGACCACGTGCTCAGGCGGCTCTTCGAGGGTCTTGAGCAGGGCGTTAAACGCCGCCGGGGTCAGCATGTGGACCTCGTCGATGATATAAACCTTGCAACGACCCATCGTGGGGGCGTAGTTGACGCGCGACAGAATCTCTTCGCGCACGTTGTCGACGCCCGTGCGCGAGGCGGCGTCGAGCTCGGCCACGTCGGGGTGCTCGCCGGCCGCGATCAGGCGGCACTGCTCGCAGGAGCCGTCGGGCAGCTGGCCCGCGCCCTTCTCGCACATAAGCGCCTTGGCCAGCAGACGGGCCATGGTCGTCTTGCCCGTGCCGCGGGGACCGCAGAAGAGGTAAGCGTGGCTGGTGCGGTTTTCTGTGACCGCTCGCTTGAGGGTCTCGACCACGTGTTTTTGGCCTACTACCTGCTCAAACGTCTGCGGGCGATACTTTGTGTAAAGGGATTCCATCGAGCCTCCGCGCGCTTTTGGTTAATGGGTTACCAGTATACCCGCTTGCGCGCAGGCGACCCGGACGGGTTTGCAGCGGCCGTTTTGCGGCAGCGATTTGGGCCTCGCGTGACTTTTCCTGGTTTAAAACGGAGAAGGGCAAGTAGCCGAGACGGTTTTGCGCGCATTTGCCCAGTTGGGCGAAAGCGGCTACTCGAGAGTTCCCGCTTTAAACCAGGAAATCTCACGCGAATGGCTGCAACGGCCCGCGGCGGCGGGGCCTTGGCCACCTTGGTGCAGAGCGACACCTTCCACGTCAACGCGATAATCCCAGAGCAGTAACCGCGCCAAATCAGCCGAGTCTTGCGATTTCTCGAAAATCACCGATATGGTCCGCTCAATTGGGGAACAAACGCACGCGTCGTAATTTCCCCGGCCAAGACGGGCCCGTCTCGCCACGTGCGCGGCGCGGCCCTGCGGTCCAACAGAAAGGATCTGATCTATCGGTGAGTTCTAGCAGTTCTTCTCAAGGCAGCGCTCGCGTCCACGTCGAGCACCCGCACCTGGCAATGATGGGCCTGTACCTGGGCGGATTTGTGGGCATGTTCTCGGAGAGTGCCCTTAACGTCACCCTGCCGTCACTGACCCGCGTCTTTGGCGTCACGACCGCCGTCGCGCAGTGGATGGTCGTGGGATATATGCTGGTCATCGGCCTGGTTTTGCCGTTTGCCGGCATTCTTATGAAGTGGTTTAAGGCGCGCTCGCTGACGCTATTTGCGCTGGGCGCTTTCTTTGTGGGGTCGCTGATGAGCGGCCTGGCCCCCAGTTTTCCCGTGGCGCTGGCCGGCCGCCTGATCCAGGGCATCGGAACCGGCCTTATCCTGCCCATCATGTTCGCCGTCGTCCTTGAGGTCTTCCCGGCCAGCAAGATCGGCGGCGCCATGGGCCTCATGACCTTGATCATCATGTTTGCCCCGGCCATTGGCCCCTCGCTTTCTGGCGTTATCCTGGGCTTTTTCTCGTGGCGAGCGCTCTTCTTCATCTTTGCGATCGTCGTTGGCATCGGCCTGATTTTCACGGCTGCCTACCTGGTGAGCCCCTACAAGCTCACGCGCCCGCCCGTCGACGGCCTCTCGTGCGTGCTGTCCTGCCTGGGCTTTGGCGGCATCGTTCTTGGCTTTGGCCTTTCCAGCCTGCTGGGCTGGGGCTCGGCGGGCGTCATCTGCGCCCTGATCGTGGGCGTCGTTGCCCTTATCGCGTATGTGCGCCGGCAGCTTAGCAGCAAAAATCCCGTCCTTAACCTGCGAGCCTTTGGCAATCCACAGTTTTGCAGCTCGGCTGTGCTGGTCATGCTCAATTTTGGCATCACGCTGGCCGCCATGTACCTGCTGCCGCAGTTCGCACAGAACGGTCTGGGCCTTTCGGTCACCGTTTCTGGCCTGATGATGCTGCCGGGCGGCATCATCAACGCGGGCGTTTCTCTGTGGTCGGGCAAGCTGTATGACCGCATTGGCGCGGTGGTTCCGGCGCGTTGCGGCTTTGCCATCTCGTGCGTAGGCGCGGCCCTGATGCTGTTTACCTCGACGGATACGGCGATTGGCTACGTGATTTGCGCCCACATCCTGCTGATGATCGGCGTGCCGCTGGCGATGTCGCCCTGCCAGACCAACGGCTTGAACTCGCTGCCCGCGGGCATGGGCGGCGACGGCTCCACGATTCTGAACACCATGGAGCAGGTCTGCGGCGCGGTGTGCACTGCCCTGGCAACGAGCATGCTGGCCGCCGGCGAGTCTGCGGGCACGGCAGCGGGCGCCGGGGCACAGGCCGCGGCGACCACCGGCTCGCACTACGGGTTTACGTTTGTGCTGGTACTGGCCGTGATTGGCCTGCTTCTCTCGCTGCGTATGCGTAATACGGCGGCCGGCGAGAAGTAAACGGCCAGTTGCGGCGGGGGCGGGGCCGGTGCGACCGGCGCCCCCGCCCGGCCCCGCGACCTTCTCGCCGCCGTCATAGCAATGGTCTACGATAGGGCGGCGAGAAGGAGGCAACGATGGGTAGCAAGAAAAGATCGGCCCGGGCAGCGCAAAAGGCTGCGTTCGAGAGCCAGCTGGGCGACCAGTTGGGCGGCGCCTTTGCCCGCGAGGATGCGCGACGCGAGGAACACCGCAGGTACAAGGCCTGCGACCGCAAGAAACGCTACGCCAGTCGCACCGAGGCCGAGGAAGCTATCCGCGACTGCCGCCGCCATGGCTCGCCCGACCTGCACTGCTACGAGTGCGACTTCTGCGGCGGCTGGCACCTCACCCACAAGCCCGCACGGCGCTAAAACGGCCCGCGCGGGGCACGTATCTAAAATCCCCTGCATTTCGAGTCAAAATTGACGCCAAAAGTGTCTCGAATTGCAGGGGATTTCTCGTTCAATCGCGACCCTGGGCAAAATGGCGCTAGCGGCCGTCTGCGGCGGGCGCCGCGGCCGTCGGCAGCGCGAAGGCCTCGCGGACAAGCTGCGAGAAGCCCAGGGCGTGGTCGCGAGCCTCTCCGTGCGGCAGCAAAATCCCGTAAGGAATCTGCTGAGGCCAGTCGAACGACACGGCTACCAGGCCGTCTGCCCGACGGAACTTGAACTCGGGCATGACGGCCACGCCCATGTCGCACATCAGGGCCAGGTGGCTCATGCGCATGTCCTGCACGTGCTGGATGATGTTTGCCTGGAATCGGTGCTCGAGCGTGCGCTGCAGCTCCTCGATTTCGGGCGGGGCACAGGCACTGTCGAGAAGAACGAGGCTCTGGTCGGCCAGGTCGTCCATACCCACGCTCTCGCGGCCGGCCAGCGCATTTTGGGTGCTCATCACGCAGACCAGCGGATAGCGGCGCAGCTCGATGAAGTCGAAGCGCGACGAGTCGACGCCCGCCCTCGTGGTCGACAGCACAAGGTCGACCTTGCCCGCTTGCAGCAAGGCCAGCTTTTCTCGCATGGGGCTCATGTCAAACGAGAGATAGACGTCGGGGTGGGCTTCTCGGTAGCGTCTGACGATGGGCGGCACGAAGGCCTCCTCGTGCTCGGACGAGCCGCAGCCAACCACAAGTTCCCTACCGTAACCGTCGCCAAACAGGCGCGCGCGCAGTACCGCGTTGCGCATATCGGCCCCAATAACCTTCAACGATTTATACAGGTAGCGCCCCGCCGGGGTGAGCGAGACCTGCTTTGCTGTGCGCTCGAACAGCTGGTAGCCCAGCTCGGCCTCCAACGCGGCGATGTTGTGCGTGACCGTGGGCTGCGAAATGAACAGCAGCCGAGAGGTCTCGGTGAAGTTAAGGGTCTCGGCCGCGCTAAGAAAGCACTCGATTTGCTTGGAGTTCATGGGCTTCTCGCCTCCCGGCGTGTCGATAGACAATATCTATTGATGATAGCTTCTATCGATTGGGAACATGATTGCAATCCCCTTAGAATCCAGGTTGTACCCATAGGTGGCAACACGTCTGGAGGACCGCATGAACTACATCGTCACCGGAGTGGACGGCAAGCTGGGCGGGCGCGTGGCCGAGCTCATGCTCGCCGAGGTCGCACCCCAAAACCTGATCTTTACCTGCCCCAACATGGACTGGCTCAAGCCCGAGAAGCGCGAGCGCTGGGAGGCCGCGGGCGTCGCTGTGCGCCAGGCCAACTACGACAACGTCGCCGAAATGACCGAGGCCTTCAAGGGCGGCGACCGCATCTACATCGTGAGCGCCGTCACCATTGGCGAGATTCGCGTCCAGCAGCACAAGAACGTGGTCGACGCCGCCATCGCCGCCGGCGTGCAGCACCTGACCTACACCTCGTTCCTGGGCGCATCGGACCCGCGCTACGCCCACGTCTACGTGACGCCCGACCACACCGCAACCGAGGCCT
>CAVDXJ010000141.1:0-5107 GCA_963612765.1 Oscillospiraceae bacterium | reverse complement strand
ACCGCGTCGAAACCGGCGAAAGCATGACGCAGCTCATCGTCCGGCTGCTCAGGGAGGAACTGGGTTGATCGGCGGTAACATGGGTTGTCGCGATGCCTAAGCGGTTACTGTCGCCGGTAAGGAAGCAGAGAAAAATCTCCCCCTCGCCCGCCTCGCTCTCGCAAGGAAGAGAGCCTGGTGTCACGCAGGAAGATAAAGGGCCGAGGCCGAAATTTTCACTTGAGAGAACGAGCTACACCCCCTCCCCGGTTCATGTCGGGGAGGGGGTGTTGTCGGTCACTCATCGTCGTCATCCCAATCCGCAGGCAAGACAGCGGCCCCGTCGGGGTCGATGGGCGCTTTATAGGCGACAGCGGAGAGGGGCTCGAAACTCGGGCCCTCGGAGCGCATCTCGAACGGAAGCCCCACGGCCTCCACCGACTTGATCGCAACGCCCTTCTTAGGATGCCCGAGAAAATCCCCAAAACTCGCAGCAGCATCGTTTTGGGGAATAGCGCCGCTCAAGCAATCTGCTCCATCGACAGTCACCTTTCGTCTCCCTCGCGCCCTCATGTCACGTCTTGCCATCGGTGTTCCCCAGCCACGAAGAGAAAGGAAACACTCCGGAGACGTCCTGCGTTTTACAAGCCTACCGCGTTTTGTACACGCACGTGAACATGGACGCCAAGCGCGCCGCCGCCGACGCGGTCTCTAAGCTCTTCTAGCTGGACAAAACCCCAGACCAAACACCATGCCCGGTTTTTTCTTCCATGTCTCTTCCATCGGCTATTTGTCCATACCCTAAACCCGCAGGTCAACAAGCCAATCCAGATCCCCATCCATGACCGAGTGGGAAAATAGATACCCAACTGATATTCACCACAATTACCAATATCACGTCCTTACCTTCTCCAACATATGCGAAAATAAGGACGTAATTGTTTTAGGAGGCACAATATGGACAGAACGCTGATGGCGAGGCTCGTCGAATGGAAGAACAGTCCCAGACGAAAGCCGCTCATCCTCAACGGCGCCAGACAGGTCGGCAAGACATGGCTCCTCAAAGAGTTCGGCAAGGCACAGTTCGCCAACGTCGCCTATATCAACCTCGACCAGAACGTAAGAATGCAGGAGCAGTTCGATCTGGGTTACGACATACCCCGACTCATCTCAGCGTTTCAGTTTGCCACGGGCGAGCGCATAGTCGAGGGCGAGACGCTCATCATCCTCGACGAGATCCAGGAATGCCCCAAGGCGCTGACCTCCCTGAAGTACTTCTGCGAGGACGCGCCAGGATATGCCGTCGCGGCCGCCGGCTCGCTCCTGGGAATCACCATTCACAGCGGAACAGGCTACCCGGTGGGCAAGGTGGACACGCTCGACATGTACCCCATGGGTTTCGGGGAGTTTCTCGTCGCGACTGGGAACACCAACATGGCAGAGCTCATCGCCTACGACGACCCCTCCATGATCGATTCTTTTGCCAGCAAGCTCATACCATTGCTGCGCCAGTACTACTACGTGGGTGGGATGCCCGAGGCGGTTGCAGCGTTCCTCAACCATAGCATGCTTGAGGACGCCCGCGCAGTGCAGGAGCAAATACTGCGCGGTTACGAGCTCGACATCTCAAAGCACCTCACTCGTGTCGAATCTGAGTACGCCATCGCAGCATGGAAGTCCATATCCCAGCACCTAAGTCTGCAGAACAAGAAGTTCGTCTTCGGCCACATCGCCGAAGGCGCCAGGGCGCGCAACTACCAATCAGGCATCACCTGGCTGGAGCAGGCGGGGCTCGTGACGCGCGTGCGCAGGATATCGAAACCCGGGCTGCCGCTGTGCCCGTACGCCGACGACACCGCGTTCAAGCTCTTCATGGTCGATGTCGGCCTTCTCGGTGCGATGGTTCACCTGGACAAGGACACCGTGATCGGCGGTAGCGACATTTTCACCGAGTTCAAAGGGGCCTTGGCCGAGCAGTACGTCTGCCAGCAGCTGGTCTCCGAATGCGGGCTCACCCCGTACTACTGGTCTGCGGAGAACTCGACGGGCGAAATCGACTTCCTGGTCCAGCACGATAACCGGGTGGTCGCCATCGAGGTGAAGGCCGAGGAGAATCTACGGGCGAAGAGCCTGCGCGCCTTCAAGGACAAGCGCCCTGATGTCAACGCGCTTCGCTTCAGCATGTCCGGGTACCGCGAACAGGACTGGATGCGCAACGTTCCTCTGTATGCGATGGCGAACACGAGCCTTTGGGGAAATATACAAACGCCTATGGCATAACGCACTCATTGTTGCTCTTTTCCAGTCAGGGCGCTCATGTCGAGTTCTATTTCGCAGAACACGGAGACATATTCCTGCTCGGGGACAGTATATTCAGGCGGGCCTAGCATCACGCCGGTTGTAAGGAGGAGCCTTGCATGATAGCATGATAGTAACCCATTTCCGATAAGGAGTAAACATGCAGGACAACGACCTTGAGTCACCCAAGAACGAGAAGGAAGAGTTGAAGGGCATCAGCATCCGCATCCCGATCGACCTCCACAAAAAAGCCCAGTACCACCGCGTCGAAACCGGCGAAAGCATGACGCAGCTCATCGTCCGGCTGCTCAGGGAAGAACTGGGTTGATCGGCGGTAACATGGGTTGCCGCGATGCCTAAGCGGTTACTGTCGCCGGTAAGGAAGCAGAAAAAAATCTCCCCCTCGCCCGCCTCGCGCTCGCAAGGAAGAGAGCCTGGTGTCGCGCAGGAAGATAAAGGGCTGGGTTTGGGATGTTCCTATCGGGCGGTCTCGATCACGGGGAGCCTGCGCTCTTTTTCGTCCTTCGCATCCCACGCGGCGTCGGCCCTCGCCCTCTGCACTTCCAGGCTCGGGTTCCCAACAGGATGGAAGGGCCGGACCTCCCGCGCCCTCGCCTCGACCTCCTCGATTGCTTTCGCGAGCTTCTTTCTCTCTACCTCGGCGTAGCGGTCCGCAAAGAGCTCGAGGCTCGGCGCGGCGCACACGATCCTCAGCGCCTCTTCAGCGGCGGCCCAGGCAACATCCGGGTCGAACCACTCGAGCTCTTCCGCGTAGCGGCCCATCTGCTCATCCAAACGAGTTAAAAAGGGATACCTATAGATGCTCTTCCTCGGGGCTCTTTCTGGGGTGAGAACGCGGTCGCAATCAAAGGATTCCCCCATGTCGAACAACGGGGCCGTGCACAGCCATTCGCGAGACTCCGCATCGACCAAAACCCCGAAGTTCCCCCAGTGCCTATCGAAGTTCCCGATGATGTGATCGACGGCGAGCATCTCAGAAAGCCTTTGTCGCGCGTCGTCGATGCCCCGGCTCTCAAGTAACAGTGCATACCTCTCGTAGCGGGAGAGATGATTGTCGCTCGGCGCGAGCTGGAAGATGTCGCCCGCGGGCACGAATTCGGTAGTCGCATCGGTGAAAGACGGGCAGCTGCCGAAAGGCGCGGTCCCGTGAAAGCCGTCCAAGGAGTAGGGTATATAGCTCGTTTCCCGCAGCAGCGACCCGCAGACCGCCGTCGCGGCGACCTCGCAGAACGGCTCGAGCATGAGGTTGGATTGCTTGCCGGTCTTGAACAGGCGCGCCCCGTTCCCCTCGCTCATCCAGAATTTCGGCAGGTTTCCGTTCAACGCGACGTCCGGGGAAGACGACAGAATCTCGCTGTGGAGGACGATCTCCTTGATCGCCGCGTCCCTGGAACTGGCATCGTGGGACGCGAGGGCCTGCCCCACCTCAGGCGGGAACTCCCTGTCGAAGAGTTTCACATCGTCCCAGCGAAGAGCGAAGCCGTCGGGGCGAAGCCAGTACTGATCCGACAGCGATAAGCCCAGCCCGAAGAGCATGAGCTCCTCGGTCGACTCCAGGCCGAGGGCATCGAGAAGGCATGAGACGTTCTCGCGGCCCTGCGGCACGGCGCGGCGACTCATCCAAGCGGAGAGGGCGTTACCGTCAATCGACCCGTTGCGCGCCCATGCCGCGAACGGGATGTACGGCCGCTCTATGCTTATCACGCCGCCGACGATGCGCCGCGAGACCAGGTCGTACGTGAAAGCACACGCCTCATGGTCCCTGCACATGAGGGTCCTCCTCACGTACCTAGGTTTTCCCATGGCTCATTCCCCGTCCTACTCGGCTGCGTTTACTGTTATGGCCCCGAGTTCCCCTTTCCTAGGATCAACGGAGCTGGGCTAAGCGGCGATTGAGGCAACAGCCCGCGAAGGGCCCCGAGGCGCATCGCTCACCTATTTGTCGTCGTAATGGTCCTTACAGGAATAAATATAGAGAACGCCGCCCTCGACGGCATAGATAAGCCGGTTCTTTTGGTCGATCCTGCGCGAGAACATGCCGGAGAGATTACCGGACAGCCCCTCCGGCTTGCCAAGCCCGTCCGTCGGGTCCCTCTCTGCGTCCTTAATCAGCGAATTGATTCTCCGAAGGGTCTTCCTGTCTTGGGATTGCCACCAAACATAGTCGTCCCAGGCGTCGTCCGTCCATTGTTTAAGCAAGGTCCTGCGCCTCCTCGATCAGGTCGTGGGCCGCAGTCCCCCCTCGCCTGACCGCTTCCTGTCCACGCAACAGCTTCTCGTAGAGGTACGCGTTGCCCCGGATGTAATTATTCTCGACAAGGTTCTCGTAATCCCTCACGTTGATGACAACGACGTTGGAAGAGGGCTCGCGGCTTGTGACGAGAATCGCCTCGGCGTCGTCGCGGGTCTTGTCGATGTAGTGCCTGAGATTACCTCTGAACGTGCTGTAAGAGACTGCTTCCATAATTCCTCCTGCTGTACAGAATGTTGTACAAGCATAGCACAGGCATCGACGCCCGCCGCGGGCCAACCGGCGGCATGCCTAGAACATGCAGCTGGCGGCCCAGAACATGATGCGCAGCAGGAAGAGGCAGATCCTCAGAGCCAGCGAGCCGACCCAGACGAGGGCGCAGAAGATGATCCTCATGACGTTCTTGAAGAACTGCCATGAGGGGTTCGCCGCCAAGCTGCCCTTAGGGGCCCACACGACCCCGTTCTCGTCGGCCCACTCGCCCTTGCGCCCACGCGCCCGTTTGCGGTCCGTGCGCTCGTAGGTGCGCTCGTTGACCCCCGCGCCGACGTAACAATA
>CAVDXJ010000140.1:0-5107 GCA_963612765.1 Oscillospiraceae bacterium | reverse complement strand
ATGCTGCTGCTCATGCAGCCCTACTTCGCCAAGGTCCGCCTGCAGATGCGCCCGGGCCGCCCCGCGCGCGACGTCTACATCGGCGCGGCCGGTATGACCGATGAGCGCTCGATTCCCTTGGTGGTGGACTGGCGAAGCCCCGTGGCCGAGACCTACTACAACCAAGAGATGGGCCCCACCAGCTACTCGGTGGACGGCAAGGTACGCTGCGTCAACCTTGAGCTGCGCCGCCAGTTCGACATCGTGCGCGACAAGCTCAACATGTACTTCGACACCACGGTGGCGATCGAGGACTCGCTGCTGCTGGGCGCCTTGAAGCGCCACCACTCCGAGAAGCTGCAGGCCATCACGGCCACGATCCAGCGCGAGCAGAACCTCATCGTGCGCCACGAGGACGTGCCGGTACTGCTGGTCAACGGCATCGCCGGCTCGGGCAAGACCAGCGTGTTGCTGCAGCGCATCGCCTTCCTCCTCTACCGCGAGCGCAAGACCTTAGACCCCGACCAGGTGTGGCTCTTCACGCCCAACAACGTCTTTGAGCACTACATCGACACTGTCTTGCCCTCCATGGGCGAGGCAAACCCCCAGGTCTTTACCTGGAAGGACTTTGTGGAGGCCCAAGGCGCCGGCCAGCGCGACACCGGCGAGAAGACCGACCCCGCAAGCTTGCGTCGCCTAGAAGAGGTCGTGCCGCATCTCTCCATCGAGGAGGGCGACCTGCGCGAGGTCCGCGTTGGCGACACCGTCTTGCTTAAGGCGGGCCAGATCCAAGGCGCCGTCGAGAAGTTCATTCGTTTTGGCATCGGCTCGCGCTTTTGCGCCCTGGTCAAGGACGAGCTGCACGACCGCCTGAGCCGTCGCCTGGCCCAGATGTCCAAAGACGAGGAGATCCAGGAAGAGATGCTGGCCCTGGACGTCGAGCGCCAGGTCGAGATCTTTGGCGAGACCATTAGCCCCGAGGACGAGAACCAGACGGCCGACTATACCCGCCGTTACCTGGACCACAAGTACAACGAGGCCCACGACGCCATCGACAACATGAGCTGGCTGCGCTTCGACCGCATGGGCATGCGCGCCCTGGGCCAGCAGGCGCTTTCTGCCACCGAGTGGCTCTACCTGCGCCTTCTTGTGACCGGCGCCGGCGAGAAGACCGCTCGCTACGTCATGATCGACGAGGTGCAGGACTACACCGTGGCCCAGTTGATGGTGCTGTCGCGCTACTTCTCGCGCGCGCACTTCCTGCTGCTGGGCGACGAGCACCAGGCTATCCTCGAGGGGACGGCCAGCTTCACGCAGGTCAAGGACGTGTTTGTAGAGTCTCACGGCAGCGTCGAGGAGTGCCGCCTGCTTACCAGCTACCGCTCTTCCCCAGAGATCACGCAGCTGTTCTGCGGGCTTCTGGACGCCGACGAGCAGATGAATCTGGCGAGCGTCCAGCGCGCCGGCGTGGCGCCCCAGATACGCGCCTTCGACGCGGACGACCGCGACGGCTACATCGCCGAGCTGCGCCGCATTGCCCATGAGGCCGCTGGCGAAGACGGTCTTACCGCCTTTGTGGCCGAGAGCGACTCGCGCGTGAGCTGGCTTGCCAAGCAGCTGGGTGACGCCGTGCAGGTACTGGGCAAGGACTCCGACCTGCCGGGCCGCGGCGTGGTGCTTTTGCCCCTGCGCGTGGCTAAGGGCCTGGAGTTCGACCAGGTCATCATCCCCGACGCGCAGGCCGAGGTCTACCCCGACACGCCGCTGTCGCGCCGCCGCCTCTACACCGCGATCAGCCGCGCCATGCACAAGATCACGATCTTCTCGCAGGGCGAAATGACGCCGCTGCTTCAGGCGTAGCCCAGGCGAGACGGGCTCGAAGGGTCTTCTCGGCGCTCGACACGTGTCTTTGAACGATATGCACTGCGCAAGACACGTGTATTACTTTGTCTAAACGGGATATGTAATTTGCAAAGACACGCCGCTCGGGGGCAATTTTGGGCCTCTGGGCGGCGCGTCTTTAAGGCTGCCTTAAGCGAAACATGCGAAAACCCGCTACGCTTGAATGACCTGTTTCGCACGCGATCCACCGTAGTTCAAACACGCCGTAGGGAGCCTCGCATGAGCGAATCCAAAGACCCCGAGAAGACCACCAGCCCCGCCAGCAACACCCCAGAAGACGCCGAGAAGACCGCCAAGGTGCCCGCCGCCACGCCCGAGCCGCTGCAGGTTCTGGCCGCCGACGGCTCCATCGCCGAGACGCAGGAGGACCTTGAGGCCCGCCTTGCCATGGAGGGCCTCATGCGCCACCGTCGCGAGCGCCGCCGCAAGAAGATCATTGTCGGCTCCGTAGTGGGCGGCATCGCGCTTGTTGGCGCCATCGTCTGGGGCGTGCAGGCTTACAACGCGAGCAAGCCCGTGGAAATCGACACAAGCCTCACCACCACCTACGTCGAGTACGGCGACTTTGCCGAGTCGGTAAGCGCCACGGGCACTGCCCAACCCGTGAGCTCCGTCGTGGTGACGCCCGAGGTCACAGGCACCATCGAGAGCGTCAACGTGGCCGAGGGCGACACCGTGGAGGCGGGCACTGTCCTTCTCACCATCAAAAACGACGAGCTGGACAAGGCCGTGCGCGACGCCGAGCTGGCCGTGCGCGACGCCAAGCTCAACTTGGAGTCGGCCGTCAACGACTACAACTCGCTGGTAGACACCTATAACGCGGGCGCCGAGATAAGCGACAGCGACTTTGACAAGGCCTCCTTTGCCATCGAGACGGCCAAGAACGCCGTGTCGGACCAGCAAGAGGCCTACAACCAGACCGTGGCAAACGCCGAGAAGCGCACCGTCCGTGCGCCCAGCGCGGGCTCGGTCGTGGTCATGAACGCGCAGGTAGGCGCCTCGGTGGCCGACGCCACCAGCAAGGGCAGCCTGGTCCAGATCGCCGACCTCTCGCAGATGACCGTGAAGGTGCAGGTCAACGAGGTCGACATCTCTAAGATCAGCGTGGGCCAAGCGGCCAAGGCGACCTTCTCGGCGCTTCCCGGCGTTGAGCTGGACGCCCAGGTGACACGGATCTCCACCGTGTCCAGCTCAAGCGACAGCTCGAGCGGCTACCTGTACGGCTCGGGCGGCGTGGTGACCTACGACGTGAGCCTGCTGATCCCCGCGCCCGTGGCCGAGCTCAAGCCCGGCATGACGGCCAACGTCGACATCACGCTGCAAAGCGTGCCCAGCTCGTTGATGGTGCCGGCCTCGTGCGTGGGCACCGACGAGGCGGGCAAGAGCTTTGTCACGGTGATGACCGATGCCGCAACGCAGGCCTGCAAGCGCGTGGACGTCGAGGTTGCGGCCACCGACCAGACCACCGCGGCCGTGACGGGTGCGCTGGCCGCCGGCGACGAGGTCCTTCTCGACCCCTATGCCGCCGCGGCCACGGAGTAGCGCCATGGCGACCCCCGTCATCGACATCAGCGACCTGTGGCGCGTCTACGACTCGGCAGCCGGGATGACCACAGTGCTGCGCGGCATATCCTTGCAGGTAGAGCGCGGTGAGTTTCTCGCCGTCATGGGGCCTTCGGGCTCGGGCAAGTCGACGCTCATGAACATCCTGGGCTGCCTCGACCGCCCCACCGCAGGCACCTACCGGCTAGAGGGCACCGAGGTGAGCGAGCTTTCGGACGACGATTTGGCCTACGTGCGCTCGAGCCGCCTGGGCTTTGTCTTCCAGTCGTTCAACCTCATGCCGCGCGCCACTGTGCTGCGCAACGTCATGTTGCCGCTGGTCTACTCAAACGTCCCCGCCCGCGAGCGCGAGGCCCGCGCCTGGCGCGCACTTGCCGCCACCGGCCTTCCCGAAGAGCACTTCTTCCACCGCGCCAACGAGCTTTCTGGCGGCCAGATGCAGCGCGTGGCCATTGCCCGCGCCCTGGTCAACGACCCCGCCATCATCCTGGCCGACGAGCCCACGGGCAACCTCGACACTGCCACGGGAAACCTTGTGATGGAGACCTTCCGCCAGCTTAAGGAGCGCGGGCGCACCGTGGTCTTGATCACCCACGATGCCGAGGTCGCCGCCTGGGCCGACCGCACCGTCCACATCCGCGACGGGCGCCTGCTTACCGACGAGCAGGAGAAGGCCATCCAGGCCAGGCTTTTCTCGGCACAGCAAACAGACGGGAGCCAACGATGAGAGCCACCGATTTGGCATACGAGACCGCCTCGGCCATTCTCGCCAACCGGGTGCGCAGCCTGTTGACCATCCTGGGCATCGTAATTGGCATCGCGGCCGTCATCGCCATGACGTCGCTGATCGACGGGATCCGCGCCTCGATCGTGGGACAGTTGGGGCTGGACTCGGCGCGCGCCGTCGACATCACGTGCTGGCCGCCCAACAACCGCCAGCTCACGGCCAAAGACGTCGAGGACATCGGCCGCGACCTGGCCAGCGACTACGACTTCATCACGGGCTACGCCTACACCTACTCAAGCGCCACCAGCTCCACCGCCTCGACCGACCAGTTGGAGATCGTCGCCTGTGACGAGAAGTACCTTGAGGCCAAGGGCTACAAGACCACGACCGGTCGTTTCTTCTCCGCTGCCGAGAACGACGACTCGGCCATGGTGGCCGTGCTGGACGTCTCGGCCGTCAAGAACCTGTTTGGCAGCGAGAAGGCCGATGTCGTGGGCCAGACGCTGCGCATTGGTAGCGACACCTACACCATCGTGGGCACGCTGGACACAAACACCAACTTTGGCGGCGGCGACATGTGCATGGCGTTTCTCCCCTACAACACCGCTGAGCAGCGCATCATTGGCCAGGGCTCGGGTCAGGGCATGCAGATCTTTGGCTTTGCGCGCGAGGACGCCGACATCTACCAGGTGGCCAGCCGCACCGACTCGTACCTGCGCGCTAAATACAACATCCCCGAGCCCGCCGAGGACGGCGGCGGCAGTTCCCTTGTGGGCTACTGCAACGTGAGCACGGCGCAGTCGATCATCGACTCGCTTGAGAGCACGATGTCGTCGTTTAGGCTCATGGCCCTGGCGGTGGCCAGCATATCGCTGCTGGTAGGCGGCATCGGCATCATGAACATGATGCTCACCAACGTGACCGAGCGCATCCGCG
>CAVDXJ010000139.1:0-5109 GCA_963612765.1 Oscillospiraceae bacterium | reverse complement strand
GTCTCGAGGTCCCTATCGAGCTTCTCGTCACTCATTGAAATAACTCCTTACGCGGCGTTGCGACGACGCTTGGACTCGACGATCACGACACCGCCGACAACGGCGACGGCGAGAACAGCCACACCGGCCACAGACTCGTCGCCGGTGGAGGGAACGTTCTTCTTGGTGGTCGTCGTGGTAGAGGTGGTCGTAGCGTCGTCGGCCTTCTTGGGCTGCTCGCCGTTGCGGTCAACGGGCTTCAGGGAGTACGCGGAGAAGAAGCCGCAGGCGTTGAACTGGGCGTCGGCGGTAAGAGCGAGAGCGGCGGTCGCTGCGGTCATCGCCTCATCGCTGAGCGCGGTGCGGTCGAAGTTGTCAAAGCTGTCCTGATCGGCCTGGGCAACAAGCCAGCCCAGAGGGGTCGAGCCGTTGGACGTGGTGAGGTCCTCGCCCTCGGCGCAGTCGTAGCCAAGAGAAGTCAGCGCGACGACAATGGCGCTGGTTGCGTCAAGGTTGCTGGCGGTGCCCTTCTTCAAGTAAGCAAAGCCGCCGTCCTCGTTCTGCATGCTATAGAGTGCCTTGACAGCCTTCTCGATGGCGTCCTTGACGTCAGAGCGAGAATTGTAGTACGGGAGAAGCGCGGTGATAGCCTGGGCGGTGGTCTGGGTATCCTCCCAGCCGGACTCGCCAAACAGGCCCTCGTCGCTCTGGGCGGCAAGGATGGTGTCGATGAGCTTAGCCTCGCGGCCGGAGTTGTCGGCGTAGGACTGGTAAACCGGCAGAACGCACACAGCTCCGTAGATGTAGGCGGTCTCTTTGTCGACCATAGCGTTCATCTCGTCCACGGCGTTGTGAACGGTGCCGTCGGAGAAGGTCACCTTGGTGCAGTCGACGCCGGCGGCGGTCAGGGCCAGGATGTACTTGGCGTAGGTGCCGGAAGTGAAGCTGCCTTTCGCCATCGACTTCTCGAGGTTTGCGATAATGGCGTCGGCATCAAGCTGGGCGCCCATGCCAAGCTGGTTGAGGGCGACGGCAGCCTGGAAGGTGTCGTTGGTGATAGAGGCGTCGGCACCGTCCTTCTTGAAACGAGCAGCGAGGTTCTCGAGGAGAAGGGCAGCCCTCTCGGCGTCGTACTTGTTGACGGTGGCCTTGTCGGAGTCGTCGTCGGGGTCGACGGGGTCGACGGGGTCGACGGGGTCGACGGGGGTGACGTCGCCGGCCTTCTTGGCTACTGCGGTGGAAACCTCGGGAGAGTCGGCCTCTTCCCAATCGACCTCGGTGACGGACTTGTCGAGCTTCTCATACCCAAACTGATACTTCGCGCCGTCCTTGAGGGCGTCGGTCTGCTTGGGAGCGTTGTTGTAGTCGCCATCAGTGAAACTGGCCCAGTAGCTGGAGTAAACAGGGCCGTTGTTGATCTCGGTGCCGTCCGCGAGCGTCACGCTCACGAGATAAGCGCCGTAGCCGGTATCATCAAAAACGTAGTCCTTGATATCGCCGGCGGCCTTAGCGGTAGCGAAGAGATCGCCGAGGGTCGTGCCGTCCTCGAAGCCGTAAATCTTGTTGAGGACAATCTCGTTCTTGTTGTCGCCGTCGGTGTCATAGGCAAGCTGAAGAGTAGCGCCCAAGGTCGCGGAACCGCAGATGTTTTTCTCGACAGTGGGCAGTCCGGCCTGGCTGAAATCGTACACGGGCTCGACCAAAGTCCAGTTCGAATCAAAGCTCTCAAGGGAATACGAGTACGTAGAGCCATCCTTCAGGAGCGCGCCGAGCTTAGTGTCAGCGCCGGAATCATCCATCGCACCATTTATATAACTCATCCAAGAAAGCTTGGTATCACCCGAGCTGTTCCTATGACCATCAACGTTTTCGAGATAGCCATAGTCGCTGATGCCGTATTCGCCAATATACCCGTTTCTCGCGGCAGCCATAAACAGGGCGTCGACGTCCAGATCATCTTCGGTGTAATAGAAGGTCGAATTGACCACCAGCTCGTTGACGTTGTCGCCGTTGGTATCATAGGCGATCTGGAGCGTGGCCTTCTTCAGGGTCGACGCAAACGCGCTGGAGGGCACAAGCCCCCCCGCGAGGACCAGTGCCATGACCAGCGCAAAAACGCGCGAGATCAGGCTTTTCTTAACGTTCACTGTCTTTCTCCTTTCATGAACCCACAAAACAAAAAGCAAGTCAGGCAGCAAACAAAAAGCCGCGCGGCCCCTCGCTGGACCGCGCGACCCGCATTCGCCACGCAACCTAACCCCATTCTATGGCACACACGCGGACGCTCGCCGCTTGCGTGCGCTTCTCTCGGCAGACGCTCTGACTTTCCGGCCTAGCCGGTTCACAGTGGCGGGTCCGTGCGGGAATCTCACCCGGCTTCACCTGCGCAAGAGATTTGGTACTAAAAGGGCAGTTTATCGCACTAATTAGCGCTTGCCCTACACAAAATGGTCACGGGTGCGTAACTATTTTTCCTCGCCATGTTTCCCGCCGTTGCCGAACACGTGAAAAGCGCAGGTTGAGGGGGTTTTGTACGCAGGTCAAAAAACACTGCAAATGGCTATACTGGTTTAGCCCTATTCAGCACGTTTTCATTTGGATTTGGAGTCTTATGGCTGCATCCGCAAAGGACACGGCGGCTACCGTCCGCGCGCGTCGCGCCAAGAACGCGGGGATCCCGCTTTCGGCGAGCATGATTTTAGTTACCCTCGGCGTGGTCTACGGCGACATCGGCACCAGCCCGATGTATACCTTAAAGTCCATCGTGGCCAACAACGGCGGCATCGCCACCGTGAGCCAGGACCTCATTGTGGGCGCGCTTTCCCTGGTCATCTGGACCTTGACCCTGGTCACCACCATCAAGTACGTGGTCATTGCCATGAAGGCCGACAACCACCACGAGGGCGGCATCTTTGCCCTCTACAGCCTGGTGCGTCGCTGCGGCAAGTGGCTGATCCTGCCCGCCATGGTGGGTGGCGCTGCCCTTTTGGCCGACGGCATCTTGACGCCCGCCGTGACCGTCACCACCGCCATCGAGGGCCTGCGCACGATTCCCGCCGGCTACGCTCTTCTGGGCGCCGGGCAAACCAAGGTCGTGATCATCACGATCTTGATCGTGTGCGTGCTGTTTGCCGTGCAAAAGGCCGGCACGTCGTCGATCGGCAAGGCCTTTGGCCCCATCATGACGCTGTGGTTCTTGTTCCTGGGCGGCGCGGGTCTTCTCAACATGTTCAGCAACCCCGTGGTGCTCAAGGCGTTGAACCCCATCTACGGCATCCAGTTCTTGGTGAGCCCCGTCAACAAGAGCGGCCTGCAGGTCATGGGCTACGTCTTCCTGGCCACCACCGGCGCCGAGGCCCTGTACTCCGACATGGGCCACGTGGGCAAGTCCAACATCTATGTGTCTTGGCCCTTCGTCAAGGCATGCCTGATCTTGAACTACCTTGGCCAGGGCGCGTGGCTGCTGGGTTGCGATCCGGCCGACCCGGCGCTTTCCGGCGTGGTCAACCCCTTCTACCAGATGCTGCCCGAGATGCTGCGCCCGTTTGCCATCGTGCTTTCGGCCGTGGCGGCCATCATCGCCTCGCAGGCGCTGATCACCGGCTCGTATACCCTGGTCTCCGAGGCCGTGCGCCTGGATCTCATGCCCCACATGCGCATCAACTACCCTTCCGAGACCAAGGGTCAGCTCTACATCCCGCTGGTAAACAACATCATGTGGGTAGGCACGATCTTCATCATCTTGCTGTTCCAGACCTCGGAGCGCATGGAGGCCGCCTACGGCCTGGCCATCACCGTCACCATGCTGATGACCACCACGCTTCTTACCAGCTACCTGGCCTTTGTTCGCAAGAAGCCGGCGGGCGCGGCCCTGTTTGCCGTCATCTTTGGCGCGATCGAGATCATGTTCTTTGCCTCGTGCCTCACCATGTTCTTTGACGGCGGCTACGTCATGATCATCCTTGCGGCGGCCCTCTTCATCGTGATGTACGTCTGGCGCCGCGGCACCGCCATCGAGCGCACCCAGACGGTCTACCTGCCCGTGGACAAGTACCTGGACCAGCTCTTCGACCTGTCCCACGACGAGGACTATCCCCTCTTGGCCGATAACCTGGTGTTTCTCACCAACGACTCGTCCTTCGACAAGCTGGACCGCGATGTTTTGTACTCCATCTTGGACAAGCGCCCCAAGCGCGCCAAGGCCTACTACTTCCTTAACGTCCAGGTGACCGACGAGCCCTTCACGCACGAGTACATCGTCAACAGCTTCGACACCGATTTCCTCTTCAAGATCCAGCTGCGCCTGGGCTTCAAGGTCAACCAGCGCGTGAACACCTACCTGTACCAGATCGTGGCCGACCTGGTGGAGAACAACCAGATCGCCTCGCAGAACCACAAGTACTCGATCTACCGCGAGCACTCCAACGTGGGCGACTTCCGTTTTTGCCTGATCCGCAAGGTTGTTTCTCCCGAGACGGACATGCGCGGCTTTGACCAGCGCATCATGGAGTTCAAGTACCTCATTCGCCGTATGTGCGGTAGCCCCGCCAAGTGGTACGGCCTTGAGAGCTCGAGCATCATCTTTGAGTACGTGCCGCTGTTCTCCAAGACCAAGCGCCAGCACAAGCTCACGCGTGTCCAGATGGCCGACGCCGCCGCGACCTCGCCCAAGCGCCTGGTTGCAACCACCGTCGAGGCCGCCCAAGCCGCAGACTTCGAGCCCGTAGTCGATGACGAGGACGACAACAACGACCTCTTCTCTTCTGCGATGCGCCACAAGCGCATGGAGTACGTCCGCGAGGCCGGCAAGACCCTCCTTGGCGGCGACACGGCAAGCTTCAAGCCCCTGGTCCTAAGCGAGGACGACGAGGAGGACGAGACCGACGACGACGCCCTCGTCTCCGACGCCGACAACACCACCGCCGCCCCCGCGTCGCAGACGCCCGAGGACGCGCAGTAATCCTCATTTCACTACAGACCCGCCCCACCCATGGAACCACAAACCCCCGGCCGCGAGCAGCTACGCGACCGGGGGTTTTCTTGTGTTTGGCGGGGCAAAGCCCCGCCAAACGCAGGGCCCCACCGGATTTTGTCGATGGCGCAGTTCCGCATGAGCCGAAGGCCACTTAA
>CAVDXJ010000138.1:0-5149 GCA_963612765.1 Oscillospiraceae bacterium | reverse complement strand
GTATAGCCGTTAACAGCTGTGGTACCAGAAGGCACGTTCACCGCCAAATAGAAGTTCTCGCTCGAAGAGGTCTCTTTACCGCTGTCGTCCTTCGCGACGCTGAGCGTGTAGCGCTGAGCAGTATCCCCCTCGGCATACGGACGATAATACGTCGTGATGTCATTGGTTGTAACCTTGGCACCCACAGCCGCATCGTTCGCCTCGCACGAAACCCAGGCACCGGCGGCATCCTCGGTTGCAATGACACCCATGAGCTCGCTCAGCCACTTCTCGGAGTAGGCATTATTGTCGGAATCCTTGAAGTCGGTCAGCTTCACGCTCGTGGTCCCGGAGGTCGGGACGGTATAGCTATACGCCTTGTCATTATCCGCAGTGTCGACCAGCGTGAGCTGCGTGCCGGCGGGGAGGCTGCCGGACGTGCCGGCGAACTCGATCCTCTTCCCCAGCGCGCCCATGGAGGCGCCGCTGGCCAGGTGCGTGTCCCAGCCGTACTCGGTTGCCGTGCCCTTGGCCTGGTTGTACGTCCAGGTCAGATAGCCCGTCATGGGTTCGCCAAAGTTGCTGAGCACGTGCGCGTTCGCGCCGAGGCTCGTGTAATCGCTCGCCGTGAAGTGCGTGCCGTAGGAGTACGTGGCCGTGAAGTCGATCTCAAGCATGCGCTTGACGATGATGGGCACCTGGACCTGGTATTCCTGGCCAGCCTCGCTAAAGGTAACGGTAAGCAGCGTGAACTGCCCCTTCTCGTTGTCCCACTGGCTCGTCGCGCGGAAGAACATCTTGCTGGTCCCGTCGTTCACCACGCTGACTGTCGGGGTGGCCGTAGAATCGGCGACCAGCGAGCCGTCCTGTAGCTTGACCGTCTGGGCCAATGCGGAGACGTGCACGGTTGACCCGTTGAGCCTCACCGCATCCGAGAAACCACCGTTGGTCACCAGGTTAAGGTAGTTGGTCACCGTAGTCGTGTCGTTGCCCGAGAGCAGCAGGACGGGGAAATTGGTCTTGACATGTTTAGATTCATCGGTGTTGTTCGCGTTAAACGTGCTGGCCGAGGCCGAAGCGTCGTAGGAGTTGGTGTTCTGGTACGCACCATTGCTGCCGATGCCGCCGATGTTCGTGTACGTATAGCGGCCCGCCTCGTTGCTGCCCGCCTGACTCTGGATGATGGCCGCCGTCGAAATCGCCGCACCATCGCCAAAGAGCGCCTTGGAGTCAACCGTCACACTGGTCTTCGGACTCGTGGTCACATACGGAGAAACCCCCGTCGCGCCATACAGACCCGAAGTGCCGTCAGTCGTATCGGTATAGTCCGCGAACGCAATAAAGCTCTTCTGGTTGATGGTGGCCTCGTGAGTGCTGTAGAAGCAGTGAATGGCAGAGGGAACGTCGTCGTTCGTCTGTCCAGAAGCCAACTTCACGCTGATGCCGGCAGCATACAGGCCGATAAAATCTTTCTCGTTCTGCGGCGTGCAACCCACCAGCAAACCTTGACGCTTCGTCGCATCGGCAAAGGTGTTCTCACTCAAGAGCACGTTGGAAATCTTATACGTGCCCAGCGCATAGCCCACAATACCGCCAGAGAAGTTGCCGTTCTCGGTATGGCTCGACCAGTACGATTTAACTTCGCTAAACGAACAACTCTGTACCATTGAATTGGAAACGACCACGTTCGCACTCGAGCTATCCGCGATGCCGAGAATGCCTCCCATACGCGCGCCGTCAAAAACGACCCCGTTTACGATGCTGCCGTCGACAGTAAGCGTCGAGCCAGTATACAGCCTGCCCATAATGCCGCCAGCGTGCTCACCGGATCCAATACGGATTTTCTCGACAGTGGAATTGCCGATGGTGACACTTGC
Source organism: Oscillospiraceae bacterium (assembly GCA_963612765.1). Taxonomy (GTDB): domain Bacteria; phylum Actinomycetota; class Coriobacteriia; order Coriobacteriales; family Atopobiaceae; genus Paratractidigestivibacter. The sequence continues at coordinate 3,293 of CAVDXJ010000138.1, read as the reverse complement.
GTTTGACGAGCCGACAATACCGCCAACGTTCTTTGCGGCCGTGTTTGACGAGTTGTTTCGCGTGCCCGTAATGGAACCCAGATAAACCGGAGATTCCGACGAAGCCTCAACAGTAGCCGTCACCTTAAGGCGGTTGACCGTCACCGTGTTTTGAGAGCGGCCAACAAGGGAACCGACGCCGAACGTACATCCCTCGCTGTCTCTGGAAGCCGCGCACTCGGTCGTGACCTTCACGTCGCTCACGACCGCGAGCTGCGTGGCGGCCGAATCCTGGCCGGTGTTCACGTTGACCGCGCACTCGGTCCGGCCAAAGACGCCGCCCGCGGTGTTATAGCTATCCGTGCTCGAAGAGTCGATCGCAATCGTGGAGCTCGACGCAAGCGCAAGGTCGTTGGTCGTGGCCCACACGCCGGCCTCGCCGCTCTTTACCTTGCCCACAAAGCCGCCGACGTTGCTCCTGGCCGTTACAGACAAGTTGCTGTAAGAGCAGTCGTAGAGCTTGACGGGGGCGCACTGCATGTCGCCAGTACCAACCATCTCGTCGACGCTATCGGAACCGCTGCGGTTGGCGTATCCAGCAGAGCCGTAAAGCCCGCCGGCATTCTCGCCGCCAGAAACCGTGTTCGTCTTGCCGGAATCCGAGGTAATGACGACGTTCTTATAGACACCATAGCTGCTTTGTGAGTTGGCGTTGGCCGTCAAGCCGGCGAGAATACCCACGCCCGTACCGCTCTTCGCAGAGTTGCTCTTGGCTTCGTTGTTCGAATCGAGATACGTCAGCGTGGCGCTGCAGTTCTTGAAGGTGATGTCCTTCACGCTCGCGCCGTTGGCAGAGATGCTATCGCTCACGTAGTCAGACGTAAACGTAATGGTCGAGAAGAGACCGCCCACGCCGGCAACCGAGTAGTCGTCGTCGGTGTACTCTTTGACAGCCGAATTGAGCACGAACGTAGACCCGTCGCCGTTAATGCAGGCGATCCACGGCGTGATACGGTCGCGGTCGGTAGACTTTTGACCCGAATAGCAGGCGTTGGAGTAATAGCGGCCAGAAAGCCCCGTAAAGCCGGTGCCGTAGCCGGTCATGTCATACGTCACGCCGGAGCCAAACTGCAGGTTAATGCCCGTGAGCTTAGAGACGCAAACGTAGCCGGTTTCCTTGTTAGCGTATCGAGCCACCAGGTAGGGCGAATTTACGGTGCCGCTACTGATAAATCCCTTGTCAAGCGCGCCGCCCCAACTCTGCGTACCGGGCGCCATCGTGTCATCGTTCTTAGACACCGAGAAATCATCGGACGAAGCTGCCGGCTTGCCAACGTTCGCATACGAAGCATTACGCACCTTGCCATATGCATCGTTTCCGAATGAATAGCCGCTACGGTATGCGCCGGACTGATTCCAGCCCTGGTAGGCACGGGAGCCGTAGAAAACGCCATAGCCATCGCCGGTGTAATCCGTATGCGCAGCGCCCGCCGCGGCACCGCTACTGATGATGGCGGAGAGGACGAGCAGACCCTGGGCATTGTTCACGGTCACGGTTGCCGCGGAATTGACCAAGGTGCGGTACTTGCCCTCGATATCAGACGTCGTTACGCAGCCGGTCGAATTCGTATCGAGCTTGTTGATCTTATAGTTGTCGTCGCCGTTGTTGACAGTGCAGCCCTCGCTGAAGGCGAAGCCGTCGATGACGCGGCCGACGTAGGGGTTGTCGTAGAGGTTGTCTCCACTCGAGTGCCACGAAGTCCCGCTCATGTTGCGGAAGATCACGCCGCCGCCGGCGATGGCGCCCACGTAGCCACCGATGGCGACCAAGTGAGATTTTTCTCCGCTGGCAGAAACGCCAAAGCTATCCCCCGAGCTCACCGCAACCCCGTCGATGATGTTGTCGCCGCCCATGATGCAGCCAATGACGCCGCCAAAGAACGCGGTGGGCACGCCGTCGGTGGTGTTCTTGGCGCTGTACCCGATCGTGTTCGCAGTACCCGTGTACTGAATGTTGAGACCGCGCGCAACGCTGCCGTAGCTGTACGGGATAAGGCCCTTGAAGTGGGCATCCGAGTCGCTGTCGATCTTAAGCGTGGCGTTAGTGGTCGAGTCGCTCACCAAGTTACCCACAACAACGCCGCGGAAGGGGAAGTCATGCGTTCCCAGGCCGCTAAAGGCAGAGGCGTCAATCGTCAGCTCTCCGGTCTCGATGCTTAGGTAGCAGCTTTGGATATAGCGGCGAACGGTCTCGTTGTCCAGGGTGCCGTCGTCAGACGTCCACTTCTGCGCAGAAGAACTGTACACATACGTGATTTCGTTATCGCTGTTTCCGCTATCGGCCCGGCGAGTACAGATGGTCTCCTGATTCTTGGTAAGGGTCACCTGCCAGCCGTCAAGGGCCGAGCCAGTGTTGATGTAGTTCGCGATGGCATAGAGCTCGCGCGCAGACTTGATCGCGTACGGGTCGCCGTAGGTGCCACATCCGGTCGTGAGGTTGGCGATACGCTGGTTGACCTTGATCTCGTGGTAGTTGGTATCACCGGCTCCCTTATAAACGTAGGGAAGGTAATCGCCAAACGCCGGAGTAGTGGCATTCGCCGTACGCTTGCTGTCGTTTACCAGACCATCATCCGTTTCGTAAGTAGTCTCGTCGTAGTACCAGAGCTGCTTGCCGGAGTACTCGCCATTGGAGTCAATTTCCTTACCAAAGGTAACCTTGTTGGCAGTCTGATTTGCCTTCGTGAACGTATACGTCGCCGAGGAAGCGCCGTTGGCGGTATAGGAGTAGCTCTCGAGCAGGCTCGCGCGGGTGAAGATAGCGTTCTTGTTGTCGCCGGATTTAAGCGACGGGACCGAGACGCTGGTAAACGAAGCCGTGACCTGGTCGGCATTCGTGCCGCCAAGGTTGCCAAAGAGGGACGTCGCGGCCGTGGTGCCGCTCGTGTAGTTAGACGCAGCGATGCCATTCACGGTAAGCGAGGTGTACGTACCCAAGTTGCACGCCACAAGCGGGGCCAGCGACGTGCTCGAATCAACCCCGTGCACCGTGAGCCCGTCGAGCGTCAGGTCAGAGACGCTAAGCGTGGCGATGCGCGCGTTCGTCGACGCGCCAACCATCGAGCCAGAAAGCAGCGCTCCGGCGGTGTTCTTCTCGCTGTCCATGCCCACGGAGCCCGCAAGCCACACATTGCTCACAGAATACGTGGCGTTGGCATCAGAGCCCGCAGAGAAGTTGCGCAGCAGGCCGACGTGCATGTTCCTGTGCTGGGTCGCATCGCTAGTGACCTTGTTGCCCGACTCCTCGGACTCGA
>CAVDXJ010000137.1:0-5150 GCA_963612765.1 Oscillospiraceae bacterium | reverse complement strand
GCGCCGAAGGGCCTTGACGGCTACGAGGACGGCATGGTCTTAGGCTGGTCAAACGGCGCCCTGGCCTGCTCGGCCGACCCGGTGGAGGACTTCTCGGCGTATCTTATGGACACCTCGACCACGGCCACGCGGCCCCAGAGCTCGCTGGCCAACCTGGAGCTTGGGCAGGTCTACCGCCTTGACGTTTACTACTACATCGAGGGCACCGACGCCGACAGCGCCGATTACCTCTACGGCGACACGGGAACGCTGCACTTGTCGCTTTTTGCCGTGCTTGACGGGACGGAGGGGTAATGGCCGCGCCTGATGCACAGAAACCCCGCGCCCAGCGGGCGTCGCAGGCCGCGATGCCGCCCGCCGCGGTCGCCCAGTCCGCCGACATGCGCCGCCGTGTGGCCACGACGCTTGTCTTGGCCGCGTTTGCCCTGGTGGCGATAGGCATGTCGACCTTCGCGTGGTTCTCCATCGCCGATAGCGCCAAGGCCCGCCAGCTGGCCATCGAGGCCAATGCCGACGGCTCTTTGCGCTTTGACCTGGACGCCCACGACGCCTACGCCGATTACGTGACCACCCTGGGCTTCGACCAGATCACGTCTCGCATAACGGCTGAGCAGGGCATCGACGTCGACGCCTCGCAGCTGGTGCCCGTTACCTCGAGCGACGGCCAGAGCTTCTATTTGGAGAACGGCAGCGAGGCCTCGGCCGCAACCGGCGCCTACCTTGAGTTCACGCTGCACTTCATTAGCCTGGACGACTCGGTCGTTCGTCTCACCGGCCAGGCCGGCACAGACGGCGCCGCGGGCACCCAGTTTCTCTCGACGTCTAGCGACGCGTTGCCGCTGGCCATGCGCATGAGCTTCACGGCAGACGGCCAGACGTGGGTGTACGACCCCAACGCGTCCGTCTCGGCCACCGCAAACGGCCAGGTCACGACCTTTGGCCTGGACACGGCCGCCGCCACAGAGGCCTCCAACATGTTTAGCCTTGCCGCCGAGCAGGACAAATCCGTCGTTGTGCGAATTTGGCTCGAGGGTACGGACGCGAATTGTACTAATGTTGTTAAGGGTGCCGACTATTCCGTCTCGATGCGCTTCCAGGGCGTCGAGACCGAGTAAACGGTTTGGATTTGAAAGGGAGTCATGCAAACAGTTAAGAAAGTCGCGTCGGTCGCGCTGAGCGTCGTCATGTGGGTCATCATCTTGGTGGCCGCGCTCTACGCCTTCACGACGCTTGCCACCAAGGACGAGAAGACCGTGGCCAACATCGCCGGCTTCACGCCGCTCTCGGTGCAGTCTAACTCCATGTCTCCCACCTTTGACGAGGGCGACCTGATCTTCATCCAGACCTGCGATGCCTCCACGCTGCAGGAAGGCGACGTCATCACCTTCCACACGATCATCGACAACAAGTACGCGCTCAACACGCACCGCATCGACTCTATTGCCGAGTCCATGGGCGCGCGCAGCTACACCACCAAGGGCGACAACAACGACGTCACCGATACGCACATCATCTCGGACGTCGACATCGTGGGCAAGTACGTGGGCCGTCTTCCCGGCGTGGGCCGCCTTATGAACTTCTTGTCGAGCAGCACGGGCTTCCTCGTGGTCATCGTGATCCCGATGCTTTTGTTCTTTATCTACCAGGTTTACCACCTGATCATCGTGGGCATGAACCTCAAGCGCGCGATGGCCGAGGAGGAGCGCCTGAAGCGCGCCGAGGCGATCGTGGCCGCCGAGGGGGCGGCAGGTGCCGGGGCCGCTGCCGCTGCTACGGCCGTCGACCCCGCCGACGCGGCCGCCGTCGCGGCCGACGCCGAGGCCAAGCTCGCCGAGGCCATGCGCCTAAAGGCCGAGGCGGAGGCCCTTCTCGCCGCCAGCCGCAAGGAGGCGGGCGACGGCGACGCCGCGGATGCCGACGCCGCCCCCGATACCCCCGCCACCGACGATAGCGAGGTCAACCAGTGAGCGAGTTTCTCAGCTTTGCCTGGGAGCTTCTGGCAAAGGTCATCTATAACGTGGCCGAGCTGGTAAGCGCCCTTCTCAACCTGCTGATCTTTGGCTGGGTGGACTACTTCAACATCTTTTGGACCTACTTCACGCGCTTCGACATCCTGGGCAAGATCGGTTCGGTCATCCTGTTTGCCCTGCTCATCGCCGCGGCCGTGCTGATTGTTCTCATCATCGCCAAGCGTGTGCGCGTGAACTACGACTTGAAGCACGACGGCACCGACAACAAGTCCCTCTACCGCGAGATCGGACGGCTTAACAAGCAGGTCCTGGACCTCATGGACGAGAAGAACAAGCTGCTGGCCCTGAAGGTCAACGCCATGGGCGGCACCGAGCGCATCCCGTACATGGGTGCCTCGGCCTTGACCGACGATGCTCTGCCCACCGTGGCCAACGTCGTGGGCGGCAAGGCGGGCGAGGGCGCCGCCGCAGCGGGCGGTACCGTGGCCGTCAACGCCGACGGCTCCCAGATGGCCGCGGCCATGGCCAAGGCGTCGGTCGAGGCCAAGACCTTGGCGGAGGAGCAGGAGATCGCCCGGGCCAACCGCTTCCCCAAGCTGTCGATGGTCGACCTCAAGTACCGCGACCTGGACCGCCCCGCCTTCGACGACCAGGTCACGCTCGAGCAGTTTGTCGAGGGTTACCGCGCCTTTGCCTGCAGCCAGATGGAGCTCTACTACACGCCCGAGATCGTGCGTCGATACGTCGCCGGCATGGCCTCAAGCAAGCTGTTGATCCTCGAGGGCATCTCGGGTACCGGTAAGACCTCGTTGCCGTACTCGTTTAGCCGCTACCTGGACAACCCGGCCACGATCATCTCGGTTCAGCCGTCGTATCGCGACCGCACCGAGATCCTGGGCTACTTCAACGAGTTCTCGAAGCGCTTCAACGAGACCGAGTTCCTTCGTGCCCTCTACGAGGCGGGCATGCGCGAGGACCCGAGCATCATCGTCTTGGACGAGATGAACCTCGCCCGCGTGGAGTACTACTTCGCAGAGATCTTGTCGGTGCTCGAGATGCCGAGCCACGACGAGTGGGTCCTGGACCTTGTTCCCACGCAATGGGAGGGCGACCCCAAGCTGCTGCAGGGCGGCAAGATCACCGTGCCCGACAGCCTGTGGTTCGTGGGCACCGCCAACAACGACGACTCGACCTTCACCATCACCGACAAGGTCTACGACCGCGCGATCCCCATCGAGATCAACGAGCGCGCCGACAAGTTCGAGTGCCCCGAGCAGCTGCGCGTCCACGTCACGGCCGAGCACCTGCAGTACCTGTTCCAGAAGGCCAAGGTCGACCACGTCATCAGCGAGGACTCGCTGGAGAAGCTCGACCTTCTCGACAAGTACCTGCAGACCCGCTTCAAGCTGGCCTTTGGTAACCGTATCATCAAGCAGATGTACGACTTTGTGCCGGTCTACGTGGCCTGCGGCGGCACCGAGCTGGGCGGCATGGACTACATCATCGCCCGCAAGGTCTTGAAGAAGTTCGAGAGCACCAACCTGTCCTTCGTGCGCGACGAGATGAAGGGCCTGATCGAGTACATCCAGACCATCTTTGGCGAGGGCGGGCTGCCCGACTCGGTGAGCTACCTGAGCCGTATCCAGAACCTGTACTAAGGATTTTTCGCATGTCAGACACCATTCAAGACCTCTATTCGAGCTTCTCGGAGCAGATGGAGCCCATCCAAGAGGACGACCGCTACTTCCGCTACCTCTTTGAGCTGGCCCAGGCGTCTGACACGACGATCGAGCAGCGCCGAGAAGAGCTGGAGAAGGTCGTCGACGAGGAGTGGATCGGCATCATCGAGGAGACCCTGCCCTCGATCAACGCGATCATCGAGAAGCCGCGGCGCTTCATCACGACCGACGAGGAGGTCGTGCCCGTCTCGCTGGCCAAGAAGATCTCGGCCGACAGCGTGCGCCACCTGGCCCAGAACACGCAGTTCCTGGCGCCCTCGGACGACGGGGGCATCCACCCCACGCGCATCTTGAACGTGAGCACGCGCGAGACCTACGACCTGTACGAGAACCGCTTTGTCTACCACTTGATCAAGCGCCTTCTGGCCTTTGTGGACAAGCGCACCGACGTGATCTTCTGGTCCACGGGAAACGAGATCTGCAACCGCTTCAAGATGCACAGCAAGATCGACGACGCGTACGAAGAGATCGAGTACACCGTCGAGATGAGCGTCAAGAACCGCCAGAGCTTCGCCGAGAACGACGCCGACAACGTCGAGACCTTCATGCGCATCGACCGCCTGAGGCGCCTGGTGATGTCGCTGGGCAAGTCGTCGTTTTGCCAGCTGATGAACGGGTGCGCGACCGTGCGCAGCCCCATCCAGCGCACGAACCTTCTGACCAAGGACCCCGACTACAAGGCCTGCTACAAGCTGTGGCAGTTCATGGAGCGCTACGATGAGGTTGGGTACACGGTCAACGTCCACGACTCGCAGATGGCGGTCGATGACGAGTACGTCATCCAGATGTACACCAACCTGATCAACAACTACGCCGTCTTCAAGAGCCTGGGCGTCGACGACCGCGACCTGGCCGAGGTCGAGGGCACCGACCGCGAGCCGGTGCGGCCTAAGTTCGTTAAGGAGCTTAAAGAGGAGCTGGTGGCCGACCCCGACCTGCCCGACGTCGAGGTTCGCCGGGTCTTTGTCGAGGAGGTCACGCAGGCCCAGCTGGACGCCGAGGCCGCGCTTGATGCCGAGAAGGCCGCGGGCGAGGAGCTGCGGGCGCGCCTTGAGGCCATGCAGGCCCAGGTCAACGCCTTGACCGACGAGCGCGACCTGGCGCGACGCGAGGCCGCGGAGGCCCGGGACGCCGAGGCGGGTGCGCGGGCCGAGGCCACGGCGGCCGTCGAGGCGGCAAGGGCCGAGGCGGAGGCGCAGGTCGCCGGGGCCAGGGCCGAGGCCGAGGCGCAGGTCGCCGAGGCGCGTGAGGCCGCGGAGGCGCAGGTCGCCGAGGTACGCGCGGCCGCGGAGGCTGAGGTAGCTGCCGCGAAGGACGTGGCCGAGGCCGAGGTGGCTGCTGCGAAGTCCGGTGCGGAGGCTGAGGTCACCGCTGCTCGGGAGTCCGCTGCTGCCGAGGTCGCTGCCGCGCAGGCAGACGCCGAGGCCGCCCGGGCCCAGGC
>CAVDXJ010000136.1:0-5150 GCA_963612765.1 Oscillospiraceae bacterium | reverse complement strand
TGGATCAACCAGCGCTGGCTCGGCGGCATGCTCACCAACTTCGTGACCATGCGCTCTCGCATCAACCGCATGGAGGAGCTCGAGGCCATGGTCGAGGACGGCCGTATGGCCACCCTGCCCAAGAAGGAGCAGGCTGTCCTCGGTAAGGAGCTCGACAAGCTGCAGAAGAACCTCGGCGGTGTCCGCGACATGACCGCTCTGCCCCAGGCCATCTTCGTCATCGACTCCAAGCGCGAGGAGATCGCTATCCGCGAGGCCAACCGCCTGCACATCCCCGTCGTGGCCCTTCTCGACACCAACTCCGATCCCGACGTCATCGACTACGGCATTCCCGCCAACGACGACGCCATTCGCTCCGTGTCCCTGATGTGCGAGCTCATGGCCGACGCCGTTCTGGCTGGCTCTGGCAAGGAGCAGATCACCGCTGAGGAGATGGCCGGCACCGAGGCCGCCGAGGCCCCCGCAGCCGAGTAACTACCCGACCGCTTTTATCTAAGGAGAAACAATGGCTCAGATTACCGCCGCACTGGTTAAGCAGCTCCGCGAGATGACCGATTCCCCCATGATGGAGTGCAAGAAGGCTCTCGTCGAGGCCGAGGGCGACCTCGAGAAGGCCGTCGACGTCCTTCGCACCATGGGTATCGCCAAGGCCGTTAAGCGCGCTGGCCGCGACACCAACGAGGGCACCATTGCCACCTACGTCTCTGAGGACGGCAAGACCGGCGCCATCCTCGAGCTCTCCTGCGAGACCGACTTCGTGGGCACCAACCCCAAGTTCACCGGCTTCGCCGCTAAGCTCGCTCAGGTCGTCGCCGAGAACGACCCCGCCGACGTCGAGGCTCTCAAGGCCTGCGAGATGGACGGCTCCACCGTCGACGCCGAGCTCACCGAGATGATCCACGTCATCGGCGAGAACATGAAGGTCCTGCGCTTCCAGCGTCTCTCCGTCGAGAACGGCGCCCTGGCCAGCTACATCCACCTGGGCGGCAAGATCGCCAACGTCGCTGTCTTCGAGTTCTCTAAGCCCGAGACCGCCGCTGCCGACGAGTTCAAGACCTTCGCCCACGATGTTGCCATGCAGATCGCCGCGACCGCTCCTGTGGCCGCTTCCCGCGACGACGTGCCCGCCGAGACCGTCGAGCACGAGCTGGCCATTTACAAGGCTCAGGCCGCCGAGTCCGGCAAGCCCGAGGCTATCCAGGAGAAGATGGCCCAGGGTCGCCTGGAGAAGTACTTCAAGGAGTTCGTCCTGTGCGAGCAGGAGTTCGTCAAGGATTCCTCCGTCACCATCGACGGCCTTGCCAAGAAGACCTCCAAGGACCTTGGCGACGAGATCAAGGTCAAGAGCTTCGTCCTTTACCGCTTTGGCGAGTAAGTAAGTAGCTCAACCAGTCCTTTTTAAGGAGCCGGTTACGTTAGGTGACCGGCTCCTTTTATGTGAAGAGCGTACCCGCTCACCCGAAAGGGCGCCGCGCCTGGGTACGCTCTGTTAGAATCACACAACGGTATGTTTAGTTGCGTGATTGATTTAGCGTGCCCATCCGAGTGGAGGTTAGCGTGTCTGACTACAAGTACAAGCGCGTTCTTCTTAAGTTGTCCGGAGAGGCCCTTATGGGTTCTCAGTCCTTTGGCATCGACCCTGCCGTTCCCCAGCGCCTCGCGCGCGAGATTCGCCCCGTCTACGAGGCGGGCATCCAGGTGGCGGTCGTTGTGGGCGGCGGCAACATCTTCCGCGGCGTCTCGGGTGCCGCGGCGGGTATGGACCGCGCCCAGGGCGACAACATGGGCATGCTCGCGACCGTCATCAACGCCCTTGCCTTGCAAGACACCTTTGAGCAGGCCGGTATGACCTCGCGCGTCATGAGCGCCATCGAGATGCGTCAGATCGCAGAGCCCTACATTCGTCGTCGTGCCATTCGCCACCTTGAGAAGGGCCGCATCACTATCTTTGCCGCCGGCACAGGCAACCCCTTCTTCACCACCGATACCGGCGCCGCCCTTCGCGCCTGCGAGATCAATGCCGAGATCTTGATGAAGGCCACCAACGTCGACGGCATCTACGACAGCGACCCGCGCAAGAACCCCGACGCCAAGCGATTCGACTCCATTTCTTACAGCGAGGTCCTTAATCGCGACCTCAAGGTTATGGATGCCGCCGCCACTGCCCTTTGCCGCGACAACCAGATGCCCATCATGGTCTTTGATATCAACGCCGACGGCGGCTTCGAGCGCGCCGTGTGCGGCGAGAACGTGGGCACCACCGTTTACGAGGAGGAGAACTAACCATGAGCCAGCACACCGATTTTGCCAAGGACAAGATGAGCAAGTGCATCGACTCCTTGAAGGCCAACTTTACCCGCGTCCGCTCCGGTCGCGCCAACGCTCACATCCTTGACCCCATTAAGGTCGACTACTATGGCCAGCCCACGCCCATCACGCAGCTTGCCGCCGTTAAGGTGCCCGAGGCTTCGGTCCTGGTCGTCGAGCCGTGGGACAAGTCGTCCCTTCGCGCCATCGAGCACGCTATCGAGACCTCTGACCTTGGCATCACTCCCTCCAACGACGGCGTTTGCATTCGACTTCCGTTCCCCCGTCCCACCGAGGAGCGCCGCCGCGAGCTGGTTAAGGAGTGCAACAAGCTCGCCGAGGAGGCCCGTGTGGCCGTGCGTAACGTCCGCCGCGACGCCAACGCCAAGATCGAGCGCGACGAGGAGCTGCCCGAGGACGAGCAGACCCGCGAGAAGAAGGCCGTCCAGAAGGTCACCGACTCCTTCATCGCCCAGATCGAGGACCTTCTCAAGGCCAAGACCGCCGAGGTCATGGAGATCTAGTGGTCTACGATAAGGAAAAACTGGTCGAGTATTTCTCGCAGGCGCCCGAGGATATTTGCTTGGCAGACGTCGACATGGAGAAGATCCCGTCGCACGTCTCCATCATCATGGACGGTAACGGCCGCTGGGCCCAGGCCCGCGGCCTTGACCGCAGCCAGGGCCATGTGGCCGGCGTCGACTCGCTGCGCGAGACCGTGACAACCAGCGTGCGCCTGGGCCTGGACGTCCTTTCTGTCTACGCCTTCTCGACCGAGAACTGGAAGAGGCCGCAAGAAGAGGTCAATCTCCTCATGCATCTCTTTGCAACGACGCTCTTGCACGAACTGCCGCTCTTTCACCAGGAAAACGTCAAGCTGCGCTTCTTTGGCGACCTGGAGGCCCTTCCCAAGGAGACCCGCGACGTCTTTCAACAGGGTCTTGACGAGACGGCCCACCACACGGGCATGACCTTTGCGCTGGCGGTCAACTACGGCTCGCGCGCCGAGATTGCCCGCGCGGCCCGCACGCTCGCCCAAAGCTGCCTCGATGGCGAGCTTGACCCCGCCGACATCGACGCCGATGCCGTGGCCGGCCGCCTCTACACGCAGGGCCTGCCCGATCCGGACCTGCTTATCAGGACCTCCGGCGAGCTTCGCCTTTCCAACTACCTGCTGTGGCAGCTCGCTTACACCGAGTTCTACGTTACCGATACCTACTGGCCCGACTTCTCCCGCTGGGAGTTCCTGCGTGCCGTGAGGTCTTTCCAGAACCGCAACCGTCGTTTCGGGGGTGTTGTTGCCTCGTGAGCCAGGCTCAAGACAGCACGAACGATTCATCTGCCGAGAAGACCCGGCAAACGGGTGCCCCGGCAAACAAAAGCATAGGCCTGGACAGGCAGATCGATAAGCTTGAGGACCGCTGGAACGCTAAGGAAGACAAGCGAGCCGCCGGTTCCCTTGCTGGTCAGAAGGCACGCTCAAAAACTGAGAAGGTCCTGACCAGGACCACCTCGGGCGCGATTTATGCCCTGGTGGTTCTCGCGTGCCTTTTCTGCGGCCCCTTCACCACCACGCTTTTGGTCATGTGCATGGCATGGCTGTGCTGCTCGGAGTTCTTTAGGATCTCGCGCATGGGCGGCCGCATGCCCAACGAGTCCATCGGCCTTGCTGCGGCACTACTTTTCCCGCTGACGGCTTATGCTCGCGGCCTGGTTGCCCTGGTCATCGTGACGTTCCTGCTGCTTTTCTGCATCGCCTGCTGGTACGTCTTTACGCCGCGCGCCAACATCGCCGACGTGGCGGTGACGGCCTTGGGACCCTTGTACACGTCCCTGGCTTTCTCGACCATCGTCTTGATTCGTGTCTATGACAAGGGCATCCCGGGCGCTCTTCTCGCGTTGGGTGTCATGCTCTCTATCTGGGGCAACGACGCCTGCGCCTACTTTGTGGGTTCCAAGATCGGCGTCCACAAACTAGCGCCGCGCATCTCTCCCAACAAGAGCTGGGAGGGCTTTTTTGGCGGGCTTTTTGCCTCGCTCGTTATCTGGATCTTGATGAGCGTGCTTAACATCGTCGACATGTCGGTGCCGTTCGCCTTGTTCTCCGGCCTGGTCGTGGGTTTCTTTGGAGTCATTGGCGACCTCTTTGAGTCGCGTATCAAGCGCGGCGTGGGCGTCAAGGACTCGGGCAACCTCATGCCCGGCCACGGCGGGCTTCTCGATCGCTCCGATTCTCTTCTATTTGGTTGTATGGCTGCTTACTTTCTTTTGCTGGTTGGGGGTGTCTTGGTATGAGCATCTTTGAGGAAAGGGGCTTACCTGGCGCTTCTCGCCAATTTCCCTTTAAGGTCGCGATTCTGGGCTGCTCGGGCTCTATTGGCCAGCAGACCCTTGACGTGTGCCGTCACCATGCCGATAAGCTGCAGGTAGTTGCCTTATCGGTCAATACCTCGACCTCTTTTTTGGCTTCTGCTGCCCGTGAGTTCAACGTGCCTCACGTGGCTGTGGCAGATTCCCGCATGAAGGACGACCCCAACCTGGCAGAGCTGCCAAAGGGCTGTGACGTGTCCTTTGGCGAGAAGGCGGTGACCGAGCTGGCCGCCCTTGACGAGGTTGATATTGTGGTCAATGCCCTCGTCGGCTTCGCCGGAATCCACGCGGGTTACCAGGCACTTCTCGCCGGAAAGTCTTTGGCCTACGCCAACAAGGAGTCCATTGTCTGCGGCGGCGACCTCTTGATGCCCCTGGTTAAGCCCGGGAAGCTCATTCCGGTTGACTCCGAGCACAGTGCCATTTTCCAGTGCATAGTAGGGGAGAATCCCTACTATGCACTGGAAAATGGC
>CAVDXJ010000135.1:0-5173 GCA_963612765.1 Oscillospiraceae bacterium | reverse complement strand
ACGGCGATGGGCACCGTCGAGGTGTTCTCGTAGGGGTCCCAGTTGGCCAGGATGTTGAACCAGGCGTAAAGCGACGGCAGGATCGCGACGCCTATCGTGACGATGACTGCCACGGGGTTCTTGAGGATGCGCTTGAGGTCGCGCGCGAAGATCTTGAAAACTTTACCCACGGGGTGGTGCCCTTTCGTGCTGTGCCGCGTCTTCTCGCCATGGTCGAAACCGGCGAGAGGCGGCGAAACTTGCAGGTTGCCCTAATTAGCCAAGTATGACTTTATCCAAGAGAAGGCCGTGATAGTCGCCGCAGTCTAGTTTTTTTGAAACATTCTCAAAAAACTCCCAAAGCCCTCTTATATATAGATGCTATTATCCTGCCGTTAACACAGGGGAAGGGGACAGAAATGGGCTTGCTTGACGAGAACAGCGCCAGCGGAATAGCCCGCTCGGTGCGCGGCGCGCACGAGGTTGCCAAAGAGGCCAAAGAGGCCGTCGAGGGCGTGGTGAGCCGCCAGGCCACGCGCCTGCGCTCGGACATCAAGACGCGCAAGAGCGCCGCCACCCGCGAGCGCATCATGGCCGCGGCGACCGAGCTCATGATCGAGTCGGGCGGCACCGATTTCCAGATGAGCGAGGTCTCTTCTCGCTGCAACATGTCCAAGGGTTCCCTCTACTATTACTTTGCCGACAAGAACGCCCTGGTCCAGTCGATTTTCGACCGCTCGGTCGACGATTTGGTCGACCAGATCGAGACGGCCGTGGCCAAGGCGCCCTCGGCGCTTGAGTCGATCACGCGCCTGTCGCACGTGCTTTCTGCGGGCATGCGCCCGGGAAGCCCCCTGGCGCTTGCCATGACGCGCGAGCTTCTTGAGTCCAACGAGAGCGTGCTTCCCAGCGTCGAGACCCGCCTGGCCCGCATCATCTCGATTCTCTCGGCGCAGTTCGACCGCGCCAAGGAGGAGGGCGTCGTGCGCGCGGACATCGACAGCCGCCTGGGGGCCATCGCGATCGCCGGCGCCTTCACCTTTGCTGTGCTGGAGCGACCGGCCGACAAGATCTTGGAGGACGCCGATGAGTTCTCGTCTAAACTGGTGAACCTGGCTTTTGTGGGCATGGGCACCGAGAAGGGCCGCCAGCAGCTGGGCTTCGAGTAGGCTTTGGCGCCGAGCGGCGCGGCCCTGCGCGCTTCTCGCCCCTTTCCCAACGTGTCAATGGCTGGGTGTCTGACCTGCCCAGTTGAATATCGTGACTGCAGCAAGAAAGGAAGTCTGAGCATGTCACAGAAGAACTACCTATTTACCTCCGAGAGCGTAACCGAGGGTCACCCCGACAAGATCTGCGACCAGGTGAGCGATGCCATCCTGGACGCGATTCTCGCCAAGGAGACCGAGCTGGCCGAGAAGGGCTACGTGGCTCCCGATGGCGTTCCCGCAAACGTCGACAACGTGCGCTGCGCCGTTGAGACCTTTACCACCACCGGTACCGTGATCGTGGCCGGCGAGGTCCGTACCGAGGCCTACGTCGACGTGCAAAAGATCGCGCGCGAGACCATTCGCCGCATTGGGTACGACCGCGCCAAGTACGGTTTTGACTGCGATACCTGCGGCGTCTTGAACCTCATCCACGAGCAGAGCGCCGACATCGCCGCCGGCGTCGACGAGTCCTTTGACACTCAGGCAGGGCGCACGAGCGATCCCATCGACGCGGTGGGCGCGGGCGACCAGGGCATGATGTTTGGTTACGCCTGCGACGAGACGCCTGTGCTCATGCCGATGCCCCACTACCTGGCCAGCCGCATGGCCGAGCGCCTGACCGCCGTACGCAAGGACAACACCCTTGACTACCTGCGCCCCGACGGCAAGACCCAGGTGACCGTGCGCTACGAGGACGACAAACCCGTGGAGGTCACGGCCGTCGTCGTGTCCACGCAGCACTCCGAGACCATCGAGGACATGGACGTCATCAAAGCCGACATGGTCAAGCATGTCATCGCCCCTGTTTTGGATGCCCAGGGCATCAAGTGGGACAACGCCCAGATCTACGTCAACCCCACTGGTCGTTTTGTCGTGGGCGGCCCCATGGGCGACACCGGCCTTACCGGGCGCAAGATCATCGTCGACACCTACGGCGGCATGGGCCGTCACGGCGGCGGCGCCTTTAGCGGCAAGGACTGCACCAAGGTCGACCGCTCGGCCGCCTATGCCGCGCGTTGGGTCGCCAAGAACATTGTGGCCGCTGGCCTGGCTCACAAGTGCGAGATCGAGTTGGCCTATGCCATCGGCGTGTCGCACCCGCTGTCTGTCATGGTCGACACTTTTGGCACCGGTTCGGTCGACGACCGTGTGATCGAGAAGGCCGTCGAGCGCGTCTTTGACCTGCGCCCCGGCGCCATCATCCGCGACCTCGACCTGCGCCGCCCGATTTTTGAGAAGACCGCGGCCTACGGTCACTTTGGCCGCGAGGACGCCGACTTCACCTGGGAGAGGCGCGACCGCGTGGACGAGCTTCTTGCTGCCGTGAAGGAGCTTGAGGCATAAGCCTTTTGCGTATTTAAGGCTTTAAGCCGCGAAGCGGCTCTCTGGGCTCGCATCCCTTTGTGGGGTGCGAGCTTTTTCGATATCTGCATGTTTTGGTCGGGCGGCTGCGAGCTTTTTCGATATCTGTATGCTCGTTTTGCCTGATGAGCGCCTATTTCGAGCTAATAGTTAAATCCATGATGTGCTCAACTGGGCGTTTCTATTCTTGCTATCTCTGCGAGCGCCAATTGAGCATACAGATATCGAAAAAGCTCGCAGCAAAGTTGGCCAAACATACAGATATCGAAAAAGCTCGCACAGCGAACGGCCTTATGGGTTTCAATGGCGATCTTTGGGGCGGCCGGATTCGCGGTCGTGGCTTATCTCGTTTTGTCGTATAAAAGATAAATTGCAAACGCGGCGACGAAAGGGGTTGTGGTGGAACAGGGACAAGGGTTTTGTGCCTATGCCGCTGTGGCCTTGGATATCGCCGCGCGTTCGTTTAACTCGACGTTTGATTATGGCGTCCCTGCCGATCTTTTCGATGTGGTCCAGGTGGGAACCACGGTGCTGGTGCCGTTTAGCGGGCGCGTGGCCATTGGGTACGTTATGGGCGTTAAGTCCGAGGCCCCCGAAGGTTTGGACGCAGCAAAGATCCGTGAGATTGTGCAGGTGTTGGCGCCCTCGGCTTTTGATGAGCATGCCGCGGCAACTGCCCTGTGGATGTCGCACGAGTATGCAGCGCCCCTGGCCGACGTCGTGCATCTCTTTTTGGCTCCCGGCCAGAAGGTCCGCGTGACGCGCAAGTCAAAAGACGACCCTTGGGAGCTTGTGTGCGAGCGCGCGGGCGCCGTCGACGCTCGCTGGGCGCACCTTTTGCCCGAGGGCTACGACTACGTGCCGCCCGCCAACGCCAGCCGCCAGCGGCAGGTTCTCGAGGCCCTGCGCCAGGGCCCGGCTCGCCTGGCCGAGCTTGCGGCCACCATTCCTGGTGCGGGCACCGCTGTTAAGTCGCTGGCAAATAAAGGACTGGTAGACGTTGTGTCTCGCCGTGTGGTACGCGGAGTGGGGGAGACCTCGCTGTCTTCTGGCCTGGCACCGCGGCCGGACGCGCTGACCGCCGGACAAACTGCGGCCCTCGAAGCCATCGACCAGGCTCGTGCCGCCGCGGCGGGCGACGTCGTGGTGGTCGACGGCGTCACGGGTAGCGGCAAGACCGAGGTCTACCTGCAAGCCATCGAGAAGACCTTGGCCGCGGGCCACGGCGCCATCGTGCTGGTGCCCGAGATCTCGCTTACGGCGCAGACGGTCGCCCGTTTTCGCAACCGCTTTGGCCGGGACGTGGCCGTGCTGCACTCGCGCCTTTCCACCGGCGAGCGCTACGACCAGTGGGACATGGCGCGCCTGGGCCAGGCCCGCGTGGTGGTGGGGGCACGGTCTGCCCTCTTCGCACCGGTTCACGACGTGGGCCTCATCATTATCGATGAGGAGCACGAAAGCTCCTACAAGCAGGACTCGGCCCCGCGCTACCACGCGCGCGAGGTGGCGGCGCACATGGCCAGTGAGCTGGGATGCGCCCTGGTTCTGGGCAGCGCCACGCCCTCGATCGAGTCCCTTGAGCGGGCCCGAGAGGGCAGTTTTCGCGGCGCCCGTTGGGCCCGCGTCGAGATGCCCGAGCGCCCCGGCGCAGCACAGCTTCCCGACGTGCAGGTCGTCGACATGGCCGAGGCCTTTCGCGGCGGCGGCCGCTCGGTCTTCTCGCCGGCTCTGACCGATGCCCTGCGCGGCGTGAAGGAGAGGCGCGAGAAGGCCGTGCTTCTCCTTAACCGCCGCGGATTCGCGACCTTCCTCATGTGCCGCGAGTGCGGCTGCGTGCCCGAGTGCCCTCACTGCTCGACGTCGCTTACCTACCACGAGCGCAACCACAGCCTGATGTGCCACTCGTGCGGGCGCGTCTGGCCGGTGCGCGCCTACCCCGACCCCACGACCTCGTGCCCCAACTGCCACAGTCGCTATCTGGCCGCCTATGGCGTGGGAACCCAACGCGTCGAGGACGAGCTGGCCATGCTTTTGGGCAACGACGTCGAGATCGTTCGCATGGACGCCGATACCACGCGGGCAAAGGGCGCCCACCAAGAGCTTCTAGAGCGCTTTGACGCAGCCGAGTGCGCCGTGCTGGTGGGCACGCAGATGATCGCCAAGGGCCTCGACTTTCCCGAGGTCACGCTGGTCGGTGTCATCAATGCCGACACCATGCTCAAGCTGCCTGATTTTCGCGCAGCCGAGAAGACCTACGGGCTTCTTGAGCAGGTTGCCGGTCGCGCCGGGCGCGGGGAGAGGCGCGGCCGGGTCATCATCCAGACCTACTGGCCTACGCACCCGGCCATCCAGGCCGCCAAGACCCACTCGCGCGAGGTGTTTCTCGCCAGCGAGCTGGCCGAGCGCCAAGACGCGGGCTACCCGCCCTTCTCGCGCCTGTCCAACGTCGTTATCTGGGGCGTTAACGAGCGGGCCGTGCGCGAGTTGACGACCGCTCTTGCCGCTGACCTGCGCAAATGCGTAGGCGACACGGACGGCTGGGAGGTTCTGGGCCCCGCCGATTGCATCAAGGCCAAGATCCAGGACCGCGTGCGCCGCCACGTCATGCTCAAGAGCCCGCCCGA
>CAVDXJ010000134.1:0-5190 GCA_963612765.1 Oscillospiraceae bacterium | reverse complement strand
GCGGTCTCCAAAACCGTTTGTTGAGGGTTCGAGTCCTTCCTGGCCTGCCAGATTTTCTCACCGGCTTTCCCGTAAGGGTTAGCCGGTTTCTATGTAAAGACTTATGAAGGAGTAGGCCAGATGCCTAATAAAGACCGAAACAAGAGGAGCGTGCGCAAGGCCCGTGCCGAGGAGCGCGCTCGTGTCGAGGCCGCTTCTGCTGACTCCCCTAAGGAGTCTGAGGCCAAGGCTAAGGACAAGGCCGTCGCTAAGGCCAAGTCCGACAAGAAGCCGGGTTTCTTCAAGCGCATCGGCAACTGGTTTGGCGATGTCCGTCTTGAGATGCACCGCGTGACGTGGCCCACCAGGGCTGAGCTCACCAACTACTCGGTGGCCGTCATCATCACCCTTGTGGTCTTTGGCGTTATTCTGTGGCTCGTCGACTCTGGCATTGTTGCCGCTCTTGTCGGCTTCACCGGTTTGAGGGGGTAATAGACAATGGCTAAGCGTTGGTACGTTATCCACACCTACTCCGGCTACGAGAACAAGGTCAAGACCGACCTTGAGCACAGGATCGAGATTTACGGCCTTGAGGACAAGGTCGTCGACATCAAGATTCCGACCGAGGAGGTCACCGAGCTCAAGGAGGGCGGCAAGCGCGAGACCAAGGAGTCCAAGGTCTTCCCGAGCTACGTCCTGGTTCGCATGGAAGTCGACGACAACACCTGGGCCGTTGTTCGCAACACTCCTGGAGTCACCGGCTTCGTTGGCCTTGACGGTAAGCCCACGCCCCTTCGTCGCGACGAGTTCGACAAGATCATGCGTCGCTCGGGCGAGCGCGGCGCTACCGTGGCTCCCAAGCGCACTTCGATCGACATCGAGGTCGGCCAGACCATCAAGGTTCTGTCTGGTCCTCTCGCCGACTTCGACGGCCAGGTCTCCGAGGTTATGCCCGAGTCCGGCAAGGTCAAGGTCATGCTCATGATCTTTGGTCGCGAGACCCCGGTCGAGCTCACTGTCGACCAGATTTCGGTCATCGGCTAGGTTATCCCGCCGTACCTGCTTCTGTAAAAGGAAGGCTTCTCGGGTTGGCGCAAATATAAGAACGTTTCCGCTTTTCACTCTTCAAGGAGAATGACAATGGCTAAGAAGAAGGTTGTTCGCTTCATCAAGCTCCAGATTCCCGCTGGCGCCGCTAACCCCGCTCCTCCCGTCGGCCCTGCCCTGGGTGCTGCCCAGGTCAACATCATGCAGTTCTGCCAGGCCTTCAACGCCGCTACTGCAGATAAGAAGGGCGACATCATCCCCGTCGAGATCTCTGTCTACGAGGATCGCACCTTTGACTTCGTCTGCAAGACCCCTCCCGCGGCTAAGCTGATCCTCAAGGAGCTCGGCCTCAAGAGCGGCTCTGGCGTTCCCCAGCGCGACAAGGTCGGCCAGCTCTCCCAGGAGCAGCTCACCAAGATCGCCGAGATCAAGATGCCCGACCTCAACGCCAACGACCTCGAGGCCGCCAAGAAGATCGTCGCCGGCACCGCTCGCTCCATGGGCGTCACCATCGCCGAGTAACACGGTTCTACCGCTCGCAAGAGCGTCTTTCTAGAAGCGGTGGCGCACGCCACCAAAGATGTGGGAGGGCACTTGCCCGTTGACCACAGGAGGTAATTCAATGCCTAAGCACGGTAAGAAGTACAACGAGGCTGCGGCCAAGGTCGACTCTGCCAAGCTCTACACCCCCAAGGAGGCCATGGAGCTCGCCAAGGAGCTTTCCTCCGCCAAGTTCGACGAGACCGTCGAGGTCTCCGTCCGCCTGGGTGTCGATACCCGTAAGGCCGACCAGAACGTCCGTGGCTCCATCTCCCTGCCTCACGGCACCGGTAAGACCGTCCGCGTCGCCGTCTTTGCCGAGGGCGCCAAGGCCACCGAGGCCACCGAGGCCGGTGCTGACGTCGTGGGTTCCGATGACCTTGTCGCCGAGATCGCTGCTGGCAACATCAACTTCGACGCTGCCATCGCTACCCCCAACATGATGGCCAAGGTCGGTCGTCTGGGTAAGGTCCTGGGCCCCCGCGGCCTGATGCCCAACCCCAAGCTGGGCACCGTCACCATGGACGTCGCCAAGATGGTCGCCGAGCTCAAGGCCGGCCGCGTCGAGTACCGCGCCGACCGTTACGGCATCTGCCACGTCCCCATGGGCAAGGCTTCCTTCGAGACCGAGAAGCTCGTCGAGAACTACGCCGCTCTCTACACCGAGCTGCTCCGCGTCAAGCCCTCTTCTGCTAAGGGCAAGTACGTGAAGTCCGTTGCCATCTCCACCACCATGGGCCCTGGCATCAAGGTCGACTCTTCCATTACCCGCGACTTCCTCGCCTAATCGGTAAGAGCTAAATTCAGCCATCCGGGAAAGAGCCTCCGAGTAATCGGGGGTTCTTTCCTTTTCGTTTAGAAGGGCTTCTCGCCACCTGGACCAGGCGTTATTTGTTGGTCTTGTGATAGGGGAGAAGATCGAGCGGCCGCGGTTGACAGGACTTGTGCCGCCTGAGAGAATAACCAATGCCCAAAAGGGCATCCACATAGCACGTCCGCTGCCAAAGACAGCTGGTGCCGCAAGGCTTAATGGGGTAACCCGCCCGCCGAGGTGGTCTCGAAGATTCGCATCCTTGAGGTCCCCGCTTTGGCCATGCCAGGCGGGGACCTTTTCATTGCGTAAAGGCCCGCCAAGATGGCGGCTCGTGCCTGATCGCAATTAAAGGAGGTGTACTTCATGCCCTGTTCCGCAAACGTCACTATGCTCGAGAAGGTCTCCCAGTCCATCGAGGCTTCTCAAGGCGTTTTTGTCATCGACTACCTTGGCCTCTCCGTTAAGGAGACCCAGCAGGTCCGTCGCGCCCTGCGCGAGGCCGGCGCCGAGATGAAGGTGTACAAGAACAACATCGTTAAGCTTGCTCTCAAGAACGCTGGTATGCCCGAGATCGACGAGATGCTCGCCGGCCCCTGCGCCTACGTCTTCTATGAGAAGGACCCTGTTGAGGCCGCCAAGGTTATCAAAGAGCAGTCCGAGAAGCTTAAGAAGATGTCTTTCATCGGCGGTATCGCCGATGGTCAGGCTCTGAGCGCTGACGAGGCTAAGGCTTACGCTGATCTTCCTTCTCGCGAGGAGCTGCTCGCCAAGCTCGTCTACGTCATCGGCAGCCCGCTCTCTGGCATTGCTTCTGTCTGCGCCGGTCCCGCCCGTGGTCTTGCTACCGCACTCCAGGCCGTCGTCGACCAGAAGAACGCTGCTTAATGCACCACCCGCACCACTTACTCATTCAAAGGGCGCAATAAGCGCGCCCGTTTTAAAAGGAGAATTGACATGGCTGTCACCAAAGATGAGATCATTGAGGCCCTCAAGGAGATGCCCGCCCTCGAGCTTTCCGAGCTCGTTCACGAGCTGGAGGACGTCTTCGGCGTCTCCGCTGCTGCCCCCGTCGCCGTCGCCGCTGCTCCCGCTGCTGGCGCTGCCGCTGAGGTCGAGGAGAAGACCAACTTCGACGTCGTCCTCGAGGGCTTCGGCGACAACAAGATCGCCGTCATCAAGGTCGTCCGTGCTCTGACCAACCTCGGCCTGAAGGAGGCCAAGGAGGTCGTCGAGGGCGCTCCCAAGGCTGTTCTCGAGGGTGCTAAGAAGGAGGACGCCGAGGCCGCTAAGAAGCAGCTCGAGGAGGCCGGCGCCACCGTCACCCTTAAGTAAGTTTTCTTCTTACTTATCGGCAGACTTTGCCTAGCCAGGACCCAGGCCGCGTGCCTGGGTCCTTTTTTGTGCGACTGGCGGGTGGGGGAGAAGGTCTTCTCGCTGTCCAATTTGGTGCCATATAAGCGCAGGTCACAGGCTTGAACATGGAACCTACACAAGTTCTGGACCTTGTCAAGAAGCAAAACTGCAGGTCAAAGGGTAAAGCGTAGTAATTTATTCTAAACGCGCCTCTAAGTCAAGACTTTTTCGTTGACTCAAAACGTGCTTTTGGTTATTTTTTTAAGTTGCGACAATTGCCGCCTTCCACCCTTTTGAAGGAGGAAAAGCCTGGTGTCTAACGCAAAGACTTCTCTTACCAAACCACAAGGCACTACCGGACGTATGACGTTCAGCAAGATCGCGCCCGCGATGGAGCTGCCCAACCTGATTTCCGTTCAGCGGGAGTCGTTTGAGCACTTCATGGGCGACGGCCTGGCTCAGTCCTTCGCCGAGTTCTCTCCCATTAAGAACTCCGCGGGCACTCTGCAGGTCGTCTTTGGCGATCACCAGTTTGGCGACCCCGCTCACACCATCGCCGAATGCCGAGCCAAGGATATCTCTTATCAGGCTCCGCTGTTTGTTGAGGTTCGCTTCATCAACAACGAGACCGGCGAGATGAAGGAGCAGCTCGTCTTCATGGGTGACTTCCCCCTGATGACCGAGCGCGGCACCTTCATCATCAATGGCTCCGAGCGCGTCGTTGTTTCTCAGCTGGTCCGCTCGCCGGGCGTCTACTTCTCTTCCGAGATGGACAACGGCGTCCTGGTTCACCGTGCCCAGTTCATCCCCACTCGCGGCGCATGGCTCGAGTTTGAGGTCGACAAGCGCGGTCACCTGGTTGTCTCCATCGACCGTAAGCGTCGTCAGAGCGCCACCATGTTCCTGCGCGCCCTTGGCATCGCCGAGACCGACGACGAGATTCTGTCTTTGCTCGGCGACAACGACATCGTTCGCACCACGCTTGAGCGCGACACCGCCACCACTCGCGAGGACGCCCTCATCGAGATCTACCGTCGCCAGCGCCCCGGCGAGCCTCCTACCGTGGACTCTGCCCGTTCGCTGCTCGAGGGTCTATTCTTCAACCCCCAGCGCTACGACCTGGCCCGCGTTGGTCGCTACAAGGTCAACAAGAAGCTTGGCCTGGACATCGACAGCACCGAGAAGACCCTCACGCAGGAGGATCTTGTCGCCGCGCTGCGTTACCTGCTGGCCGTTCACGCCGGCGACCCCAACTGCCGTCTGGACGACATCGACCACTTTGGCAACCGTCGCGTGCGCACCGTTGGCGAGCTGATCCAGAACCAGTTCCGCGTGGGCATGAGCCGCATGGAGCGCGTCGTGCGCGAGCGCATGGCCTCCCAGGACGCCGATGACATCACGCCGCAGAGCCTGATCAACATCCGCCCGATCGTGGCGGCCATCAAGGAGTTCTTCGG
>CAVDXJ010000133.1:0-5192 GCA_963612765.1 Oscillospiraceae bacterium | reverse complement strand
CGCGCCGCAGTGCGCCGCCGCGCGCACCGCAACCGCGCCCTAGTCGTGGTAATACCCCTGGTTCCACTTCTCGATGAACTCGTCCAGGTAGTGGGGGTCGGCCTGGGCCGCGGCGTCGGCCTTGTTGACGGCGTCGATCTTGGCCACCAGGGCGTCGTGCTCGGGCGTGGCCTCGTACTTCTCCTTGAGGAAGGCCAGCATGATGTCGGCCATCAAGAACTCGCCGGTAATCTTGCCGCCAAAGCCCACGACGTTGGCGTTAAGGCAGCGGCGGGCGTACAGGGCGCTCGTCATGTCGCGAACCAGAGCGCAGCGGGCGCCGGGGACCTTGTTGACCGAGTTGGTGATGCCAATGCCGGTGCCGCACAGCGCGACGCCCAGGTCGGCGCGGCCAGAAGCCACGGCCTCGCCCACGGCTTTGCCGTAGATGGGGTAGTGCGTGCGGGTGTGGCTGTAGGTGCCCACGTCCAGCACTTCGTAGCCGGCCTCCTCAAGGCGGTCGTGCAGGTAGGTCTTCTCGTCGGTGACAATGTGGTCGCAGCCAAGCGCGATGATCATGGTGTGTCTCCTTAAAAGGTAAGGGTTAAAGGGGTGCGGCAGCGGGCGATCGACCGCCGCCAAGCGCGGGTCGTCGCGTTATGCCAGCTTGTTGAGCATGTCGACGCGCACCTGGTGGCGACCGGCGGCGTAATCGGCGGCCAGGAACTCGCGCGCGATCTTGATCGCGACCTCGCGGCCCACCACGTTGGGGCCCATGCACACGATGCGCGAGTTGTTGTGCTCGCGGGTCATGTAAGCGCTGCGCTCGTCCGAGATGTTGGCGCACACCATGCCCTTGACGCGCGTGCACACCATGTAGCTGCCCACGCCGTAGCCGTCAAAGCAAAAGCCCAGCGAACCGTCGTTGGCCTGGATGTCGTTGGCCACGGCCAGCGCCGAGTCCACAAAGTCGGCGGCGGGCTCGACCGAGAGGTCCACGACCTCGTGGCCGTCGGCGACCAGGGCCTCCTTGACGATGTTCTTAAGGGACAGGCCCTCGGCGTCAGAACCAATAACAACCCTCATGGTTTCCTCCTTGGTTTGGCGAGAAGCGCGTTTTTGACGCTAATCCCCAGGGCACGCATGCGGCGAGAAGCCCATAGTGGTGCCTGTGGGCGCCCAAGCGCGCCTCTTGCTATGCGGTTTGATTGATTGCGGTTACAGATACAAGTGCTGCAAACCCTCGCGCGCCGCCGGGCACGGCACGATTGGATACAAAAGTAGGGGAGAAGAACTCCCAGGTCAAAGGCCTACCGCTGGTTTACTCGGGGCTGATGACGCGGGTGTACTCCTCGATGCTCGCGCGCTGCTCGACCGAGATTGAGCCGTCGCACACAAGCGCGTCGATGTCTGACAGGTGATAGAACGCGTAGAAGTCGCGGACAAAGATCTTGGTGGCATCGGCCACCACGTAACGGGAATCGGCCTTGTCGAAGGCGACCTTTTGCAGGTGGCCCTCGTCGGCGTTGGAAGTGTAGATGTCGTTGCCCACCATGCCATTGACGCCCACAAACGCGGCGTCAATGCCCAGCTGGGCCATGGTGGCCTCGGCCATGGGCCCCACAAAAGCGCCGGTGCGCTCGCGGAAGGCCCCGCCGGTAAGGTAAAGCTCGCGGTCTTCGCGGCCGGCAAGCAGGTTGAAGATGTTGATCGAGTTGGTCACCACGCGCAGGCGCCCCTCGGGCAGGTAGCTCACCATCTGCTCGACGGTGGTGCCGGTGCCCAAGAAGATGGTCGAGCCCTCCTCGATAAGGCCCGCGGCCAGGCACGCGGCCTCGGCCTTCTCGGCCATCTGCTTGCCGCGCTTCTCGTCGTGGGTGTACTCGCGGCGAAGCATCGAGCGAACCGGCGAGCTGCAGCGACGCGCGCCGCCGTGGACGCGCTCGATGTCGCCCGCGGCCGAGAGCTCCTCAAGGTCGCGGCGCACGGTCATCTCAGAGACGTCCAGCGCATCCGAGATCTCCTTGACCGAGACTGTACCCTGGGCGTCGAGCAGGGCCTTTACGCGCTCGTGCCGCTCTGCCTTGATCATGTGCTCGCCTCCTAGGGTGGGTCTTCTCGCCGCCGGTTGCGGATAGGCGAGAGGAATTGTTCGTCGCTGGCTATATTTGAACACTTTCGAACAGCTTCGAACGCGAGAAATTCGATTTCGCTGCAAATTACCGCTCACCGGCTGTTTGATACCGTTCGAAGTTGTTCGAATTGTTTATCGTTGTTCATTTTTGTTTGAGAAGTATCTTAGTAACAGTTCAATGCTCGGCGCGGCGACTGCCCGGACGCCCACGAGCCTCGATGCGCAACTCTTACATGAGAAAGGGGCCCTTCGATGGCCACCAAAGAAGAGATTTCCATGATCGGCTTCGAGATCGTCGCGTACGCGGGCGACGCCATGACCGACCTGCTCCACGCCCTGGACGCGGCTCGCGATGGCGACTTTGATAAGGCGGAGGAGCTTCGCAAGAGCGCCTACGACGCCTTGATCGAGGCCCACAACATCCAGACCGGCATCCTGTCCAAGGAGTGCGGCGGCAACGAGATGGACGTGACCTTCATCATGATCCACGCCCAGGACACCCTGATGACCACCATGATGCTCGAGAAGCAGACCAAGTACTTCATCGACGAGTACAAGAGGCTCGCCGCTCTCGAGGCCAAGTTAGGTTAAGTGAGTTAATATAAGTCACTGGCCGAATTTATGGCGCGGCTTGTCTTGACAAGGTTAAAGTAGGGGTATTGAAGCGCTTCATTTTGCGTCTGCGCCACCCCGGGAAATCGGCCGCCGTACGCAGGAGCGCGTGCGGCGGCTTTTTTCGAAAGGATTCGTGTATGGAGAAGAACGACCAGCTAGTTGCTCTATTCGAGAAGAACTTTGGCCCCGTGGGCGAGCGGCGCATGCTGGCCGTCCACGCTCCCGGCAGGTCTGAGATCGCCGGCAACCACACCGACCACGAGGGCGGGCAGGTCATCGCCGGTGCCCTGGACGTCTCGATCGACGGCGTGGCGGCGCTCAACGACACCCCGTCTACCGTGCGCGTCTTTAGCGAGGGCCACACCCCCTTTGAGATCGACCTGGCAGACCTGGCTCCGCGTGAGGACGAACGCGAGAGCTGCCGCTCGCTGGTGCGCGGCATGGCGGCCGGCATGGCGGCGCGCGGCCTTGAGGTCGCCGGCTTCGACGCGGCGTTTACCAGCACCGTTCCCTCGGGCGGCGGGCTTTCCAGCTCGGCTGCCATGGAGGCCGCGCTGGGCCGCGCGATGGAGGGCCTGTGGGCCGACGCCGTCGAGGGCGACCCTGCGGCGGTCGACGCCATGGAGCTTGCCAAGATGAGCCAGCGCGCCGAGACGGACTACTTTGGCAAGCCCTGCGGCCTGATGGACCAGGCCAGCGTCTGCCTGGGCGGCCTTGCCCACATGGGCTTCGAGGACCCGGCGGCCCCGTTTGCCGAGAAGCTCGCGCTGGACTTCGAGGACTTTGGCTATGCCCTGTGCCTGGTTGACGTGGGCTGCGACCACACGCCCTTCACGGCCGACTACGCCGCCGTTCCCGTCGAGATGCAGCAGGTGGCGGCCGAGCTTGGCCACGCGCGTCTCTGCGAGGTCTCCCGCGCCGACTTCGAGACCGCGTTGCCTGCGCTTCGCGAGAAGCTGGGCGACCGCGCCTGCCTGCGCGCGATCCACTACTACTACGAGGAAGACCTGGTCGAGCGCCGCTGGCAGGCCCTTCTCGCCAAGGACATCGACGCCTTCTTGTCGCTGACGCGCGACTCGGGCGCGAGCTCGGCCATGTACCTGCAAAACGTGAGCAGCGGCGGCTCGTTCCAGCCCGCGATGTACGCGCTGGGCCTGGGCGAGTTGGTGCTTGAGGGCCGCGGCGCCATCCGCATCCACGGCGGCGGCTTTGGTGGCTCTATCCAGGCATTTGTTCCGCTTGACCTGGTTGATGAGTTTATCGCTCGCATGAACGCATGGCTGGGCGAGGGCGCTTGCCGCCGCTACGCCATCGACGAGAAGGGGGCTTACGCCAAATGGCTCTAACGCAGACTATCCAGCAGCTCATTGATTACTGCGAGTCGCGCGGCTTGGTGGCCGCCGACGACCGTATTTGGTCCTACAACCTTGTACTGGAGGCCATCGGTGCCAAGGGCCCGGCGCCCGAGGATGCCTGGGCCTTGACCGGGGCGCCGGAGGCTGCGGGCTTCGACCTTGAGGCTGCTCTTCTCGCCTTGGGCGATGCCGCTGTGGCAAACGGCGCCGAGGAGGACACGGCAAGCGGCCGCGACCGCATTGCCATGCGCGTGATGGGCCTGCTTATGCCCAAGCCGTCGCAGGTGGCGGCCCGTTTTAACGCTTCGCTGGCAGACGACGATCCCCGCGAGGCCACCGATGACTTCTATCGCACCTGCTGCGACGCCGGCTACGTGCGCCGCGCCGCCATCGCCCGCAACGTCAAGTGGAAGACGGCCACCCAGTGGGGCGACCTTGAGATCACGATCAATCTCTCTAAGCCCGAGAAGGATCCGCGAGAGATTGCCGCGGCCGGCGCTGCCAAAAACGACGGCGAGAAGTACCCCGCCTGCCAGCTGTGCATTCAAAACGAGGGCTACCCCGGGCGCAGCGCGGCGGCTGCCGGCGGCGCCCACCCGGCCCGCCAGAACCTGCGCATCGTGCCCATCGAGCTGGCCGGCGAGCGCTGGGGCCTGCAGTATTCTCCCTACGCGTACTTCAATGAGCACTGCATTGCCATGAGCGCGACCCACCGCCCCATGCACATCGACCGCGATGCCCTTGAGCACCTGCTGGACTTTGTCGACCTGGTGCCGCACTACTTCATTGGCTCCAACGCCGACCTGCCCATCGTTGGCGGCTCGATCCTGTCGCACGACCACTACCAGGGCGGCGACCATGTCTTCCCCATGATGCGCGCCCAGGTGGCCGATACCTTTACGATGCCCGCGTTCTCGCAGGTCACCGGCGAGGTCCTGCGCTGGCCCATGAGCGTGCTTCGCCTGCGCGGCAACGAGCGCGCGGCTGTTCTCGACGCCGCTGTTCACGTCATCGACGCCTGGCGCGCCTGGAGCGACGAGTCGGTGGGCGTGCGTGCCCACGACGCCGACGGCACCCCGCACAACACGGTGACCCCCGTGGTGCGCCGC
>CAVDXJ010000132.1:0-5201 GCA_963612765.1 Oscillospiraceae bacterium | reverse complement strand
CTACCTGGGGCGCGTTTACTACACCGGCTCGCCGCTTCCTAACACGGCGATTCCGGGCTTGATCGGCGGCTATGCGGGCGAGCGCGTGCTGCGCGCCCCGGCTGACGGCGTCTTTGAGGGCCTGGTCAAGATAGGTGACGAGGTTCGCGCGGGCACGGCCTGCGGCATGGTGGCGGGCCTTCCCATGGTGGCCACCATCGACGGCGTTGTGCGTGGCCTGCTGCAGGACGGTGTCGAGGTTAAGCGCGGCATGAAGTCGGGCGATGTCGACCCGCGTTGCCGGCCCGAGTACATCACCATGGCCTCGGATAAGGCCCTGGCCGTGGGCGGCGGCGTACTGGAGGCGATCCTTAACCTCTCCGGCGCGCTTAACGGCGGCGAGAAGGGTGCGGCGCCTGTGACGGAGGGCGGCTGCTGATGAGCGACGTCTCTGCCACCTCGTCTGACCTCGAGCTTCTTCGTACGATAGAAGTCCAGCTTGAATCGGGCCTGCCCGTGGCCTTGGCCACGATTCTGGATACCCGTGGCTCCATGCCTCGCCGCGAGGGCGCTCGCATGGGGCTTCTCGCCGACGGCCGTTTCATCGGCACCATCGGCGGCGGCAACATCGAGCGCATCGCGCAGGTGCGCATGGGCGATATGGTTGCGAAAGCGCAGTCTGACGCTTCGTTTGACCTAGGCTTTTCTCGCCTGGAATGGATGACGCACGAGAAGAACGCCATGGCCTGCGGCGGCGACGCGCTTCTCGCCATCCGCTTGCTCACCGCGGACGACCTGCCCGTGGTTCGCGACTTGATTCGTGCCTGCGAGCGCGGCGGGTCGGCCTGGCTGGTCGAGGATTGGGGCGACCCTGCCCACCCTGCCTGGCAGGTCGCCGACCACGGCCGCGCCGACCGCCCCACCTGGCACGAGGACGAGCGCCGCTTTGAGGAACCCGTGGGCGCCCAGCCCGTCTGCTTTGTCTTTGGCGGCGGGCACGTGGGCCAGGCGTTGGTGCCGGTCTTGGCCTCCATCGGCTTTGCCGTTGAGGTCGTGGACGATCGCCCCGGCATCTGCGAGGCGGGCCTTTTTCCCCAGGCACGTGCCGTGACCTGCTGCCCGTTTGAGAACATCGACAGCTGCGTTACCGTTGGCGAGAAGGACTACGTGGTCGTTTTGACCCACGGGCACCTGGGTGATGCCGCGGTGCTTGAGCGCGTCTTGCCGCACCGCCCGTTCTATGTGGGCTGCATCGGCAGCCGCCGCAAGGCCGCCTTTGTCATCGACTCGCTGGTGCGCGCAGGTATCCCGCGCGAGGAGGCCGAGCGCGTCCACCTGCCCATTGGCGAGGACATCGGCGCCGTCACCCCGGCTGAGATCGCCGTTTCCATCGCGGCGCAGCTCATCCGCTGCCGCGCCGGGCGCGAGGCTTGCTAGCGGGTCTCACCGCGGGCTTCTCGCCTCATTCGTGTTTTTAATTGCATTGTGAGAAGAAAGGGAAAATGCAATGATCAATAGAAGAGAGTTCCTGTCCGCCAGCGCCGCCATCGCGGCCGGCCTTACCCTGGGCGCCTGCTCGGGCAACTCGTCCTCGAGCTCCAGCAGCGACGGCTCCAGCTCCAAGGCTGCACAGAAGACCAAGCTCATCATCTTTGCCGCGGCATCGATGACCGAGTCCTTGACCAAGGCCGGCGACCAGTTCACCGCCGCCAACGACCAGTACGAGCTGTCCTTTAACTTCGATTCTTCGGGCACCTTGAAGACGCAGATCCAGGAGGGCGCCGACTGCGACGTCTTTATCTCTGCCGGCCAGAAGCAGATGAACCAGCTGGACATCGAGGCCAGCGCCGAGGTCAACACCGAGGGCCTGGACCTTATCGACCACTCCACCCGCTTTGACATCCTCGAGAACAAGGTCACCCTGGTTGTCCCCGACGACAACCCCAAGGCTCTGACCGGCTTCGATGACTTGGCGGCCAAGCTCGCCGCCGGCGACGTGCTTCTGGCCATGGGCAACTCCGACGTGCCCGTGGGCCAGTACACCCAGAAGATCCTGGCCTACTACAACCTGGACGAGACGGCCCTGGCCAACAGCGGCTGCATCACCTACGGCACCAACGTCAAGGAGGTTACCTCGCAGGTGTCCGCTGCTTCCGTTGACTGCGGCATCATCTACCAGACCGACGCCTACTCCGCCGGCCTTAAGGTCGTCGACTCGGCCACCAAGGACATGTGCGGCCAGGTCGTCTACCCCGCGGCCGTGACCAAGAACGCCCCGCAGCCCGAGGGCGCCAAGGCATTCCTCGAGTTCCTCAAAAGCGCAGAGGCCTCTGCCGACTTCGAGGAAGTGGGCTTCACCCCGCTGGCCGGCTAATCGCGAGGCCGCGACGCAAAACCGCACGTAAGCGCTGCTAAGGACAAGGACGCGCATGGACTGGTACCCGCTGCTCAACTCGCTGAGAATTGCCGCCGTCTCGACGGTGGTGGTGTATTTTCTCGGCATCTTCTTGGCCAACTTGGTGGCCAAGGCCAACCGCATTGTCAAGGGCGTCCTGGACGTCGTCTTGACGCTGCCGCTGGTCTTGCCGCCCACGGTCGTGGGTTACCTGCTCCTGCGCGTCCTTGGCCCCAAGCAGCCGCTGGGCGCGTGGCTCATGCAGGCCTTTGGGATTCGCCTCACGATGGTGTGGTACGCCGCGATCGTGGCCACCGTGGTCGTGAGCTTCCCGCTGATGTACCGCACGGCCCGCGGCGCCTTTGAGGCCTTTGACCAGAACCTGGCCGACGCCGCCCGCACGCTGGGTCGCTCCGAGACCTGGATCTTTTGGCACGTCAAGATGCCGTGCTGTCAGCAGGGCATCATCGCGGGCGCGGTCCTGGCCTTCGCGCGCGCCCTGGGCGAGTACGGCGCCACGGCCATGATTTGCGGCTACACGCCTGGCTCGACCGCCACGGTGTCCACCACGGTGTACCAGCTGTGGCGCACCGGCGACGACGCGGGTGCATTGACCTGGGTTTTGATCAACCTGGCGATATCGGCCGTGGTGCTTCTCGCCATGAACTGGTTCGAGGGACAGAGCAAGGTGGGGGCCAAGGGCCGGGGCGCCGGTGCGTCTGCGACTGCGGCTGTGGCTAGAAAGGCGTAGGGCATGGGTCTGTCTGTTTGCGTGAAAAAGCAGCTGGGCGCCTTTTGCCTGGACGTCTCGTTTGAGGTCGAGAAGGCGCAGGAGATTCTGGCGCTTCTCGGCCCTTCTGGATGCGGCAAGTCGATGACGCTGAAGTGCATCGCGGGTGTGGTGACCCCCGACGAAGGGCGCATTGTTCTTAACGACCGTGTGTTGTTTGACTCGGCGGCGCACGTGAACCTGCGCCCGCAGGAACGCCATGTGGGGTACCTGTTCCAGAACTATGCCCTCTTTCCCAATATGAGCGTCGAGGAAAACATCGGCTCGGGCGTGCTGCGCGTGAGCCGAGAAGAGCGTGCCGCGCGTGTGGCCGAGCAGGTCAAGCGCTTTAGGCTCGAGGGGCTTGAGCGCAAGCGGCCCGCGCAGCTCTCGGGCGGCCAGCAGCAGCGCGTGGCGCTAGCCCGCATCATGGCGTCGCGTCCCGAGCTGCTGTTGCTTGACGAGCCCTTCTCGGCGTTGGACGGCTACCTGCGCTGGCAGTTGGAGCTTGAGCTGGCAGATACCTTGCATGAGTTCGCGGGCGGCACTGTGTTTGTGAGTCACAGCCGCGACGAGGTTTACCGCATGTGCGACACGGTGTGCGTGGTCTCGGCGGGGGCGTCTGAGCCCAAGGTGGGCGTGCCGGAGCTCTTCTCGGCGCCTTCCACGTTGGCGGCGGCGCAGATCAGCGGGTGCAAGAACGTGAGCCGGGCGCGGGTGGCGGCCGGGGCGACTGCGGGCGCGGGCGCGACGGCGTTGGAGTGCCTGGACTGGGGTGTGACGCTTGGGACGTCGCTGCCGGTTCCCGTGGGCGTCAGTCACGTGGGCGTGCGGGCGCACTACTTCGAGGTTGCGGGGCCGGGCGCAGCAGTCGGCGAGAAGGACAACACGTTTACCTGCGGCGTCGATCGCGTGATCGATAACGTCTTTTCGACCATCGTCATGCTGCGGACTCCCGCGGGCGCACTTCTCCGCTACGAATGCGACAAGGACGCGTGGGTCGCGCTGGAAAATCCGCGCGAGGTCTACCTGCGGATCGCGCCCGAGTATGTTATGCCTTTGTGTGACGGCGCCGCGGCGAGGGGATAGTTCAAGGGTGCGCGATGCGTGACACGCAAGGCAGGACAATCGATTATCTGCGGCTCTCGGTGACCGACCGCTGCAACTGTCGTTGCGTCTACTGCATGCCGGCGGCGGGTGTTCCCATGATGGCCCACAGCGACATCTTGTCTTTCGAGGAGATGGTCGGCATCGTGCGCGCAGCTGCCGAGCTGGGTGTGTGCAAGGTGCGCCTGACGGGCGGCGAGCCTTTGGTGCGTCGGGGAATTGTGAACCTGGTGGGCATGGTGGCCGGCGTCCCGGGCATCAAAGAAGTCGCGATGACGACAAACGCGACGCTGTTGGCACCCGTTGCGGCCGATCTTAAGGCGGCGGGGCTGACGCGGATTAACGTGAGCTTGGACAGTTTGCGGGCCGATCGGTATTCTCGCCTGACTCGTGGGGGTCGTCTGGACGACGCGCTGGCGGGGCTCGAGGCCGCCGCGGCCGCGGGATTTGCGGGCACCAAGATCAACTGCGTTTATATGGGCGGCGTCAACGACGACGAGGCAGCAGACATAGCCGCGCTTGCCAAGGACACCCCCTGCGACGTGCGCTTTATTGAGTTGATGCCCATCGGGCAGGCGGCTGCGATGCCGCGCGAGGCGTTTCTCGCCGCAGATCACGTGTTGGACGCGCTGCCGCCCGCGCCCCAGGTTGCGACCGACGGCGTGGCCCGGCTCTACCAGCCAGCCGGGTGGGCGGGCCGCGTGGGCCTTATCAGCCCTATGAGCCACAAGTTCTGCGGCGGCTGCAATCGCATTCGCGTGACGGCCGACGGCCGTTTGAAGCCGTGTTTGCACTCGGCCGCCGAGGTTGACCTGCGCGGACTTGGCCATGACGAGCTTCTCGCCGTTTTGCGGGCGGGTATCGCGGCCAAACCGGCGTACCATCATATGGACGAAACGCGCCGCAGCGATTCGGCGCGCGACATGAACGAGATTGGCGGGTAACGTGGGC
>CAVDXJ010000131.1:0-5201 GCA_963612765.1 Oscillospiraceae bacterium | reverse complement strand
AAGAAGGAGGTGCCCCGTGGCCTTTAAGCTCAACATCGGCCAGTACTACCGCGCCGCCTCGCCCGTCCACGCTATGGACGCGCGCGTCAAGATCTGCTGCTCGCTCGCCACGACCGTCGCCCTGTTCTCGTCGAGCAATCCCGCGCAGCTCATCGCATCCGCGGCCTTCGTCGCCGCGGTCGTCGCGGCATCGCACATCCCTGGTCGGCAAATCCTGGCCTCGATCCGTCCGCTCGTGGCTTTCATGGGCTTCCTCTCCCTCTTCAACCTGCTCTTTATTCACAAGGGAGAAGTTCTTCTCGCCTGGGGCATCCTCTCGATCACCACCGGCGGCGTGTGGGCGGCCGTGCTTTACACGGCGCGCTTTGGGCTGGCTTTCATCATGGGCGGCCTCATCCTGCTGACCACCACGCCCACCCAGCTGGCCGACGCCTTCGACTCGCTGCTCTCACCGCTCGCGCGCCTGGGCCTTCCCGCCCACGAGCTCGCGATGGTCCTCTCGCTGGTCCTGCGTTTTATCCCCACCTTGGCAGACGAAACCGCGGCAGTGATCGACGCCCAGGCCATGCGCGGCGGCGGCCTGGACGAGGGCGGTCTGGTGCGACGCGCCCACTCGACGGTGGCCGTGCTCACGGCCGTTTTGGCCAGCGGCCTGCGCCACGCCGACGGCCTCTCGCGCGCCTTGGACGCCCGCTGCTACGAGGGCGGCGCCCGCCGCACCCACCTGCACGTCCAGCGCATCACGGCCACAGACAAGAAGATCGCCCTTATCTGCGCGGCCTTTGTGGTGGCCCATATCCTGCTGCGCTAGCCGCGTACTTCTCGCCGCACCAGCCGCGCCCCTCTCGCCGCCCTCGCAACGGTTAAATATTTCCTGCGATGTGCCCGTACCCCTCGGCGAACGGTAGGTTTTTGCCGTAGAATGGCTAAATCACACTCGCTGCGGCCTGGAGGTACACACGCATGGTTTCTCGCATCTTTGTAGAGAAAAAGCCTGGGTTTGACGGAGAAGCAAAGGCGCTGGAGCGCGAGCTCAAGACGCTGCTAGAGATCTCTGCCATCACCAACCTGCGAATCATCAATCGCTACGACGTAGAGGGCATCGAGGACAGCTTGTTCAACCAGTGCGTCCCCACTGTCTTCTCGGAGCCCCAGACCGATAACGCCACCCGCGAGATGCCCGACGTCGCCGCGGGTGCCGTCGTTTTTGCCGTCGAGTTCTTGCCCGGCCAGTTTGACCAGCGCGCCGACAGCGCGGCCGAGTGCGTGCAGCTCATTAGCCAGGGCGAGAGGCCCCTGGTGCGCTCCGCCAAGGTCTACGTGCTGGAAGGCGACCTTTCCGACGCCGACGTCGCGGCCGTCAAGCACTACGTGATCAACCCCGTCGAGGCCCGCGAGGCTTCGCTTGACGCGCGCGAGACCCTGCGCCAGAGCTACCCCGAGCCCGCCATGGTCGAGTCCCTTGACGGCTTCAACGAGATGAGCGACGACCGGCTGGCCGCCTTCATCGCCGAGCGCGGCCTGGCCATGGACCTGGCCGACATCAAGTTCTGCCAGGAGTACTTCACCGCCGAGGGCCGCGTGCCCACGATCACCGAGATCAAGATGATCGACACCTACTGGTCGGACCACTGCCGCCACACCACCTTTGGCACTGTGCTCAACAACGTGCAGCTTGACGACGACGTCACCCGCGCCGCCTTTGCCCGCTATCTGGAAATGCGCCACGAGCTTGGCCGCGACGAGAAGCCCGCGTGCCTCATGGACATGGGCACCATCGGTGCCAAGTACCTCAAGGCCAAGGGCATCTTGAAGAATCTCGACGAGTCCGAGGAGATCAACGCCTGCACCGTCAAGGTCAAGGTCGACGTGGACGGAGAAGAGCAGGACTGGCTCTATCTCTTTAAGAACGAGACCCACAACCACCCCACCGAGATCGAGCCCTTTGGCGGCGCGGCCACCTGCATCGGCGGCGCCATCCGCGACCCGCTTTCTGGCCGCAGCTACGTCTACCAGGCCATGCGCGTCACCGGCGCGGCCGACCCCACCGTGCCCGTCTCGGCGACCCTTGAGGGCAAGCTGCCCCAGCGCAAGCTCGTGACCACCGCCGCGGCCGGTTACTCCAGCTACGGCAACCAGATCGGCCTGGCAACCGGCCAGGTAAGCGAGCTGTACCACCCCGGCTACGTGGCCAAGCGCATGGAGATCGGCGCCGTCGTGGCCGCAACCCCCGCCTCCCACGTGCGCCGCGAGTGCCCCGCCCCCGGCGACGTCATCGTGCTTTTGGGCGGCCGCACCGGCCGCGACGGCATCGGCGGCGCCACCGGCTCGTCCAAGGCCCACAACGTCGAGTCCCTGGAGAAGGACGGTGCCGAGGTCCAGAAGGGCAACGCCCCCATCGAGCGCAAGCTCCAGCGCCTCTTCCGCCGCGAGGACGCCTGCCGCCTGATCAAGCGCTGCAACGACTTTGGCGCGGGCGGCGTGTCCGTGGCCATCGGCGAGCTGGCAGACGGCCTGCACGTCGACCTCAACGCCGTGCCCAAGAAGTACGAGGGCCTGGACGGCACCGAGCTGGCCATCTCTGAGTCCCAGGAGCGCATGGCCGTGGCCCTGGCGCCCGCCGACGTCGATGAGTTCCTGGGCTATGCCCGCGAGGAGAACCTCGAGGCCACGCCAGTCGCCACAGTCACCGAGGAGCCGCGCCTTACCATGGACTGGAACGGCACCACGATCGTCGACGTGAGCCGCGAGTTCTTGGCCTCCAACGGCGCGCCTAAGTCCCAGGACGTCCACGTCGAGGCCGCTGGCGAGTTTGCCCGCGACTGGGAAGGTACCACCGTGGGCGAGAAGTTCTCGTCCCTGGTGCGCGACCTCAACGTTGCCTCTAACAAGGGCCTCTCCGAGCGCTTTGACTCCACCATCGGCGCCGCCACCGTGCTCATGCCCTTTGGCGGAAAGACCCAGCTCACCCCTGCCATGGCGATGGCCGCAAAGCTTCCCGTGGACGGCGAGACCACCACGTGCTCGGGCATGGCCTGGGGCTTCAACCCCTATCTCATGAGCGCCGACCAGTACCGTGGCGCGTACCTGTCTGTGGTCGAGTCCGTGAGCCGCCTGGTGGCCGCCGGCTTTGAACACAAGAACTTCTATCTCACCTTCCAAGAGTACTTCGAGAAGCTGCGCCAGGAGCCCGAGCGCTGGGGCAAGCCCACCGCTGCCGTTCTGGGCGCCCTCATGGCCCAGGTCGACCTGGGCATCGGCTCCATCGGCGGCAAGGACTCCATGTCCGGCAGCTTCGAGGACCTGGACGTGCCGCCCACCCTGGTCTCCTTCGCAACCGGCCTGGGCACCGTCGACCGCGTGACCTCGCCCGAGTTCAAGGCAGCCGGCCACAAGGTCGCCGTCATCGTCCCGTCTTACGGCGATCGCGGCCTGGTTCCCTGCGCCGACTCCCTTCTCGCCACGTATGACCTGGTCGAGGGTCTGATTGGCAGCGGTGCCGTCGTGGCCGTCTCTACCCCCGGCTACGGCTGCGCGGCCGAGGCCGTCTTCAAGATGTGCGTGGGCAACCAGCTGGGCGTCGAGCTCTCTGGCGCCTACGGCACCGATGCCCTCTTCAAGCCGGCCTACGGCTCGTTCATCGTCGAGCTTGCCGACGGCTGCGAGCTGCCTCAGGGCGCAGACGGCGTGGCCGTGGGTCTTCTCGGCACCACCACCGCCTCCTATCAGCTGGTTGTTGACGGCGAGAAGATCGACCTGGCCCAGCTGCAGGAGGAGTGGGAAAGCGCACTTGAGGGCGTCTTTGCCTACCGCGAGAAGGGCGAGGCCGTCGAGAAGGTCAGCTTCGACGTCGCGGCCGCAGGCACTTCTCGCCCCGCC
The DNA here is from genome assembly GCA_963612765.1 of Oscillospiraceae bacterium. Classification (GTDB taxonomy): domain Bacteria; phylum Actinomycetota; class Coriobacteriia; order Coriobacteriales; family Atopobiaceae; genus Paratractidigestivibacter. The sequence goes on along the minus strand of CAVDXJ010000131.1, from coordinate 1,322 downwards.
CCCGCCGTTAAGATCGCCCGCCCGCGCGTGATCATCCCGGTCTTCCCCGGTACCAACTGCGAGTACGACACCGCCCGCGCCTTCCGTCGCGCCGGCGCCGACGCAAACGTGCTGGTCATCAACAACCTCACGCCCGCGGCCGTGGCCGAGAGCACCCACGAGCTGGCCCGCCAGATCCGCCAGAGCCAGATCGTCATGATCCCCGGTGGCTTTAGTGGCGGCGACGAGCCCGACGGCTCGGCCAAGTTCATCACCGCGTTCTTCCGCGCCCCCGAGGTCACCGAGGCCGTGCGCGAGCTGCTGCAGTCCCGCGATGGCCTGATGCTGGGCATCTGCAACGGCTTCCAGGCCCTCATCAAGCTGGGCCTTGTTCCCTACGGCGACATTCGCCCCATGGACGACAGCTGCCCCACGCTGACGTTCAACACCATAGGCCGTCACCAGAGCCGCCTGGTTCGCACGCGCATTGCCAGCAACCTGTCGCCGTGGCTGTCCAAGTGCGACGTCGACGACGTCCACACCGTGGCCATCTCGCACGGTGAGGGCCGCTTTGTGGCTTCTGACGAGCTGGTTTCCCAGCTGGTCGCAGCCGGCCAGGTTGCCACGCAGTACGTCGACGAGGCCGGCCAGCCCGGCATGAGCCTGGACGTCAACCCCAACGGATCCGTCCTGGCGATCGAGGGCATCACCAGCCCCGACGGCCGCGTCCTGGGCAAAATGGGCCACACCGAGCGCAGCGGCAACGGCCTGTACAAGAACGTCCCCGGCAACAAGTGCCAGCCCCTCATCGAGGGCGGCGTGAGCTACTTCACCGACTAGTGCCAAGGGACCCACCGGTCTTCTCGCCGCCAAACCCTGCTGCAAAATTAGGGGTTGTCTGATACTTCGACATCAGACAACCCCTCTTTTTATGGGCAATCCATCAGACAAGTCCAAGAATTGCAGGGCGAGAAGCCCAAAAGCATCAGACAAGTCCCAATTTTGTAGCGGCGGGCGCGGCGGTAGGTGCGCGTTACATACCGAGAAACGCCTGGTGGACAACGTGGCCGCGATCCAGCTCGGGATGGAAGGCCAGGCCAAGCTGGTTGCCCTGGCGCACGGCCACAATGTGGCCATCGACCTGGGCTAGGACCTCGACGTCCGGTCCTGCCTCCACGACGTAAGGCGCGCGGATAAACGTTAGCGGCAGTTCCTTCCCCACCCCGGCTACGTCGGCCATGGCGTGGAAGCTGCCCAGCTGGCGGCCGTAGGCGTTGCGGCAAACCTCGACGTCCATCGTGGCCAGGCGAGGCGTGCCCTTATCGTCGTGGGCACTCAGGCGC
>CAVDXJ010000130.1:0-5217 GCA_963612765.1 Oscillospiraceae bacterium | reverse complement strand
GTACTCGCACCGACAACTGTGCCGCCCGAAGCATCGAGCGCAACGTCGGCCGCCGTCCCGCCCGGCGCCCCGTTCTCAAACTGCCAGATCAGCCACAGGTGCGTGAACTCGTCCAGCCCGCGCACCGCGTCGGCGCTCGCGAACTCGGGCTCAAACACGACCCGCCCTTGCAGATGCGGCGCCAAAAAGCTGTTCCGCGGAATCCCAAACTTCTGCGGCATGTCTGTATGTATATGTGCGATCGGTTTCATGCGCCCCATTGTAGTCCGCCGCCCGCCCCTCTCGCCCCCAATGGCGGGACCTAAATCGCAGATTCTCCCCTAATTGAAGCGCTTTATCTGCGATTTAGGTCCCGCCAACGAAAGAAGGCGCGCGGGGGGCGGCGGGCGCGGGGGGCGAAACAAGTTGACAACAGGTGTTCACGGGGAGGAAACCAAGCCCGACAGGCGGCGAAACAAGTCGGCCCCATCATGGAGCGCGTGACAAACCACGCACATAGGGACAACAAAGTGAGAGAGGGATGGGCCATGCCGCAATATGACGAGCTCTTAGAGCATGCACCCAAGATAAATCAGCAGCTCGCGCGTTACGGAGTCAAGTTTGGTCTGTACAAGAACGGGACTTTTAACGAGCGTCTGTTCCCGTTTGACCCCATCCCGCGCACGATCGCCGCGCCCACCTGGGCAAAGCTCGAGCGCGGCCTGGCTCAGCGCGTCGACGCCCTTAACGCCTACCTGGCAGACATCTACGCCGACAAGCAGATCGTGAAAGACGGCGTCGTTCCCGAGGACTTCGCGTTTGCCAGCTCGGGCTACCTGCCGCAGTGCGAGGGCATCGTGCCGCCGGGCAAGATCTACAGCCACATCTCGGGAATCGACCTGGTAGAGGGCGAGAACGACCAGTGGTTCGTGCTTGAGGACAACCTGCGCATCCCGTCGGGCGCCTCGTACCCGCTGATCGCCCGCGACCTGTGCCGCCGCTGCGACGCCGAGACCTTCCGCGCCACGCCACTAGTGGACAACCGCGACTACGGCGAACGCCTGCGCCGCGTCATGGACTCGGTCAACCGCGGGGGCATCAACGTGCTGCTCACCCCGGGCCGCTACAACGCCGCCTACTTCGAGCACACCTACCTGGCAGAGCGCGCCGGCTGCGTTCTGGCCGAGCCCTCCGAGCTCTTTGTCGAGAACGAGCAGCTGTGGTATCGCGATGCCCAAACCAACCGCAAGGTGGGCGCCATCTACCGCCGCCTCTCGGACGAGTTCCTGGACCCGCTGTGCTTCCGCGCCGACTCGCTGATCGGCGTCCCCAACATCATGAGCGCCTACCGCGCCGGCAACCTGGCCATCGTGAACGCCCCCGGCAACGGCGCGGCAGACGACAAGGGCATCTACTACTTTGTCCCCAAGATGGTCGAGTACTACCTAAACGAGAAGCCCATCCTGCAAAACGCCCCCACCTACCTGCCCTTCTACCCCGATGACATGGCCTATGTCCAAGACCACGCCGACACGCTGGTCATCAAGGACGTCGCCGAGGCGGGCGGCTACGGCGTCGTGTTTGGCAGCTCTCTTGACGCCGAGAAGCTCGAGGACCTGAAGGCCCTTATCCGCCGCGAGCCCCGCCGCTTCATCGCCCAGGAGGTCATCGACTTCCTGTGCCTGCCCACCATGATCGACGGCCAGGTCCAGCCGAGAAAAGCCGACCTGCGCGCCTTCGTTCTTTCTGCCGCCGGACAAGAGACCACCGTCTGGCCCAGCGGCCTCACGCGCTTCTCGCCCGACGCGGGCAGCGCCATCGTCAATTCGTCCCAGGGAGGAGGGTTCAAAGACACATGGGTGCTCTCTCGATAGAAAAGGTCGACCACCTGCTTTGGCTTGGCCGCTACATGGAGCGCAGCTACACCACGCAGCGCTTCATCATCGCCACGTACGACCGCGCTTTGGACAGCACGGAGGGCAACTGGAAGGGTCAGCTCGAGGAGCTGGGCTTCGACGCCCAGACCGAGACCCCGCGCGACTTCTTTAGGGCATGCCTGTTTGACGCGAGCATCCCCGAGTCGGTTGCCCACTCGATGGACGGCGCCTACGACAACGCCGTGCGCCTGCGCGACGTGCTTGGCACCGAGACTTTAAGCTACATCCAGATGGCCTACGACGCCCTGGTCGCGGCCAAGCTCTCGGACGCTCCTTTGCTTGACCTGCAGCTGGTTCAAGACAACATCATGGCGTTCAAGGGCTGCGTCGACGACTTTGTGGACGACGACGCGGCGAGAAACATCATCAAGTGCGGGATCTCCTGCGAGAGGATCGACCTCTACGCGCGCCTGAACTTCCGCCTGGATCGTCTTAAGCAGGAGGTCCACCGCCTTGCCAGCCGCATCAACCGCACCGGAGCGCCCTACAGCCAGGCCGATCTAAAGGCGATGGTCGACATCGTCTACTCCGACCGCTTCCCGCACTTCACCACCTACGCCGAACTCGGCGAGCTTCTCACCTGCGTGGCGCACCTGTTCACCACGTCGTAGGAGGCCCGCATGAAGATCTTGAACTTCACTTTTAAGACCGAGCTCGAGTTTAGCGAGCCCGTGCGCGAGCACGACTTTGTCCTGCGCTGCCTGCCCACCAGCAACAGCGTGCAGACGGTGTTGGACTCCCAGGCCATGGTCGCGCCCACGACCTCGATTGCCCAGCAGCTCGACGGCTTTGGCAACAAACTACTGGTAGGCCGCATTGCCGAGGAGCACACGGGCTTCTCGTTTATCTCGTCCGGCTCGGTGATGGTGTGTGACCTGGCCGAGGCCTCGCCCAAGCTGGAGTACTGCCACCCCATCTACCTGCGAACCAGCGAGAAGTGCAAGCCGGGTCCCGCCATCGAGGCCCTGGTCGCCGACACCCTGGGCGGCCTGGCCGCGGACGCCACAGCCGCCGAGAAGGCCGCCCACCTTACCAGCGCCGTCTTTGGCGCCATGCGTTATGAGCCGGGCGCCACAACGGTCGACACCTGCGCCGAGGAGGCCCTGGCCCAAGGCGCGGGCGTGTGCCAGGACTACGCGCACATCCTGGTGTCCGCTCTTCGCGTGGCCGGGATCGCGGCCCGCTACGTGAGCGGCCTTATGCTGGGCGAAGGGGCAACGCACGCCTGGTGCGAGGCCTACGACGGCCGCCACTGGGTGGGCTTCGACCCCACGCACGACCGCCTGGCCAACACAGATTACATTGCTATTGCGCACGGCCGCGATTTTGCCGACTGCCCGGTGGAAAGCGGTATTCTCACTGGTGGCGCGCGTCAGGCTCAGCACGTGCGCGTACGTGTAGTCGACGACGCCCCGTGGGTTGGCAACCCCACCTTGGGGGCAGAAGAGGTTCTGTAAGTGATCAGCACGGTTTTCTCGGCAGAGCTGCCCATTGGCGAGCACCTGCAGATAAAGAAGCACAGGATCGAGGGCACGGCCGCCGCGCCGTTTGGCGGGGAGGCCGCCCTCGACGGCCACAAGCCCCGCTTGGCCGTGGTCACCGGTATCCACGGAGACGAGCTTGAGGGCCAGTACGTGGCCTTCAAGCTGGGCCAGATCCTTGAGGCCAACAAGGACAAGCTCTTTGGCACGGTGGACATCTACCCCGCCATCAACCCCTTGGGCATCAACTCGATCGAGCGCGGCGTCCCCATGTTTGACGTCGACCTCAACCGCACCTTCCCCGGCAACGCCAACGCCGATCTTACCGAGACCCTGGCCGCGGCCGTCATCGACGACATCGAGGGCGCCGACGTGGCCGTGGACATCCACGCGTCCAACATCTTCTTGCGCGAGATGCCGCAGGTGCGCGTGAACGAGCTTTCGGCCGGGGCGCTGGTGCCGCTGGCGCCGCTTTTGAACGTCGACTTTGTGTGGGTCCACGCGTCGGCCACCGTGCTGCAGTCCACCTTTGCCTACGCCCTTAACGAGCGCGGCACCCGCACCCTGGTGGTCGAGACGGGCGTGGGCATGCGCATCACCCACGAGTACGGCCACAACTTGACGCAGGGCCTGCTTCGCCTGGCCGCCCACCTGGGCGCCTGGGGCGGCGACTTTGAGGCCGCGGCCGAGCCAATCATCTCGCACGACGGCAAGGTGAGCTACCTCAACGCCGAGGCCGGCGGCATCTTCTTGCCCCAGGCCGAGCACGCCACGATGGTCGAGAAGGGCCAGCTCATCGGCGTCGTTGCCGACGCCTTGACCGGCGAGGTTGCCCAAGAGGTCACCGCGCCCGAGTCTGGCCTTCTGTTCACCCTGCGAGAGTACCCCGTGGTCTACCCCGGATCTTTGCTCGCCCGTATCCTGGGAGACGTCAAATGAAAAAAGTGAGCCTCTACACTCTGGACACCCCCTACCGCGAGCCTCTGACCATCTGGGGATACGAGTTTGGCCGCCCCGACGCCGAGAAGTGCGTGGCGATCGTGGGCTCGATGCGCGGCAACGAGGTCGAGCAGACCTACGTGTGCGCCGACCTGGTGCGCCGCCTGACCGCGCTTGAGGAGCGCGGGCAGATGGACCCGGACAAGCGCGTGCTGGTCGTGCCCTCGGTCAATCCCTTCTCGATGAACATCAAGAAGCGCTTCTGGCCGGTGGACAACACCGACATCAACCGCATGTTTCCCGGCTACGACCTGGGCGAAACCACGCAGCGCATCGCCGACGGCCTGTTTCGCGCCGTGCAGGGCTACGAGTACGGCATCCAGCTGTGCAGCTTCTACCTGCCGGGCGACTTCCAGCCGCACGTACGCGTGACCGATGCGGGCCAGATCAGCGCCGAGTCGCTTGAGCTGGCCGACTCGTTTGGCTTCCCCTACGTGGTGGCCAAGAAGCCCTCGAGCTTTGACACTACAACGTTGAACTACAACTGGCAGGTGTGGGACACGCACGCGTTCTCGGTCTTTGTGCGCGAGATGGGCTCTTTGTCCACACGCGGCGCCGAGGAGGTCGAGGACTGCATCATGCGCTTCCTGGACGGCCGCGGCGTGATTCGCAGCGTGGAGCCGGGCGGCTTTAGGAGCGCGCACCTGGACGAGCGCTCGCTGGTGGACGTGCGCTGCGAGAACGCCGGCGGCATCTTCCTGCGCGACGTCGAGCCCGGCGAGCGCGTGCGCGCGGGGCAGACGCTGGGCCAGGTGCTGGACGCCGGCGACGCCCACGTCAAAGAGATGCTGGTGGCGCCTCTGGACGGCCGCGTGTTCTTC
>CAVDXJ010000129.1:0-5218 GCA_963612765.1 Oscillospiraceae bacterium | reverse complement strand
CGCTATAGCGCGCGAAAAAACTTCCCCCAACCGGAAACGCATTTTGCGTTTGCCCAGGATTGACCTGGGCAGCTCTTCGGTTGGGGGAAGTTCGCTATTTAGCGCAGGTCGCGCACGGTCTCGCGCTCGATAAGCTCGCCCGGGAACAGCACGTGCTCGACGGCGTCGCTGCCGCCCGCGATCTTGTCGACCGCCCACGCGCCCACGCGGCGGTTGTCAAAGCGCACCGTGGTCAGGGCCAGGTCGGGCACAAAGTCGCCCAGCGAGTCGTCCACGCCCACGACGCTCACGTCGTCGGGCACACGGCGCCCGCGCGACTCAAGCCCCTTGATGCAGCCGTAGGCCATCGCGTCGTTGGAGGCATAGACGGCCGTACAGGTGGGGTCGTCGGCCAGGGCCGCGCCGGCGTCAAAGCCGCTCTTGGCCGTCCAGTCGCCGCGAATCAGGCGCGGGGCCTCGATCCCGTGGGCGGTCAGGGTTTCTCGCCAGCCCTGTTCGCGTTGCATGCCGGACAGCGAGCGCGTGGGGCAGCTGATGAAGTGCACTGTCTTGTGGCCGCGCTCCAGCAGGCGCTCCACCACCATGCGAGAACAGCCCGCCTGGTCGCTGTCCACCGTCGAGCACGCCGGGTGCTCGAGCATCGTGACCAGCACCGTTTGCATCCCGGCCTGCGGCCGGAAGCTGCCAAAATCGGCGGGCATGCGGTTCATGATGACCACCATGCCGTCAACGGGCAGGCCCGCCATGCGCCGCGAGGCCTCTTCCAGGGTGTAGGGCGCCTCTAGGCTGGTTAGCGTGATGGCGTAGCCGTGCTTGTCCGCCGCCTTAGAGAAGCCCTCCAAGCGGTCGATGTTTCCCGTGCCCGCGATGTTGAACATCACGACGCCCACGGTCTTGAACTTGCCGCGCCGCAGAGAACGGCCCGCAAAGTTGGGGCGATAACCCAGCTCGCGCATGGCGGCGCGCACGCGCTCCTTGGTCTCGGGCCGCACAGAAGGGGAGTCGTGCACCGTGCGCGAGACGGTCTGCTCGGACACGCCGGCCAGACGCGCCACGTCTTTTACCGAGACCGACTTTGTGCGCGCGATGCCTTCTGCCATGCCGTGAAACCCCTTGCTTTAGCGCCGAGACAAGCGCCGCGCCATGGCGACGTTGCCAAATACCCATGCCCTCGATTTTAGGCAACGCAACGTCTACGGACAAGAACCCACCGCTTGCCGACACTTTAGGCCCCGCGCGGTCTTCTCGACGCCGGCTGTTGCACAAAATGTTAACGTTGACATTGAGCAAACACCGCTACCGGGCATGCAGGATTGCTCAGCACCCCCAAGTTCCTTATGTTTTGCACTTCGCACTAACCCGTAAGGCTTTTACGTGTCGTAAAATGGCAACGTCGCCATTCAAACAAAGCCCACGTGAAGCCCCATTGTCCCAAGGAGCAAAGAATGGAAAAGCTCATCGCGACCATCGAGAAGGGCCAGCCCTTCTTCAACGCGATCGCGCGCAACAAGTACCTCAAGGCCATCCGCGACGGCTTTATCTCGGTCATCCCGATCATCATCTTCTCGTCCATCTTCTGCCTGGTCTCGGCCGTGCCCAACATCTGGGGCTTCTACTGGCCCGAGGACTTCGACGGCATGCTGTGGAAGGCCTACAACTACTCGATGGGCATTTTGGCCGTCGCCTGCGCCGCCACCACGGCCAAGCACTTCTGCGACGCGCAGAACCGCGACCTGCCCAAGAACAACCAGATCAACTTCATCTCGTGCATGTGCGCGGCCATCATCGGCTTCTTGCTGCTCTCCAGCGACATGATCACCGATGTCACCGGCGACTTGAGCGGCCTCAACGTGGCTTACCTGGGCTCCAAGGGTCTTCTCACCGCGTTTATCTCGGCTTTTGTCGTGGGTATCGTGTACAAGTTCTTCATTAGCCGCAACATCACCATCAAGATGCCCGAGCAGGTGCCGCCCAACATCTCGCAGACCTTCAAGGACATTATCCCGTTCTCTGTGTGCTGCGCCATCTTCTGGGTCGTGAGCATCGCGTTTACCTCGGCGTTTGGTTACTGCTTTGCCCAGGGCGTCATCAAGGTTTTCCAGCCCCTCTTCACCGCCGCCGACGGCTACATTGGCCTGGCTGTGATTTACGGCGCCATGAGCCTCTTCTGGTTCGTGGGTGTCCACGGCCCCTCGATCGTCGAGCCCGCCATCGCCGCCGCCCTGGTCTCTAACATGACCGACAACATGGCCGCCTACCAGGCCGGCCAGCACGCCACCGCCGTTTTGACCCAGGGCGCCCAGTACTTCGTCGTCTGCATGGGCGGCACCGGCGCCACCCTGGTCCTGGTCTTCATGTTTGCCTTTATGGCCAAGTCCAAGGAGATGCGCGCCGTGGGCAAGGCCGCCGTCGTCCCCGTGTGCTTTGCTGTCAACGAGCCGCTGCTCTTTGCCGCCCCGATCGTTCTTAACCCCGTCTTCTTCGTCCCGTTTGTTCTGGCCCCCATCGCCAACATCTGGATCTTGAAGGTCTTCATCGACGTGCTTGGCATGAACGGCTTCATGTACACCCTGCCCTGGACCACCCCGGGCCCGATCGGCACCATCCTGGGCCTTGGTTTCCAGCCCCTGGCCTTTGTCTTCCTGGCCGTCATCCTGGTTGTCGACTTTGCCCTGTACTACCCGTTCTTCCGTGTCTACGATGCCCAGAAGTGCGCCGAGGAGGCCCAGGTCTCCGAGGAGGAGCTGGCCGCCAAGAACGCCGAGAAGGCCGCCAAGCTCACCGACGCTTTCCAGGGCCGCGCCGACGCCAAGTCCGTCGCTGACGGCGCCGCCGCGAGCCTGAACTCCGCGGCTCCCGCGGCCGCCGAGGCCCCCGCTGCCGGCGCCGGCGTCGTGAACGGCGTCGACCTCAACGGCAAGCGCGTCCTGGTCCTGTGCCAGGGCGGCGGCACCTCGGGTCTTCTCGCCAACGGCCTGGCCAAGGCTGCCGATGAGGCCGGCATCGACCTGGTGACCGCGGCCGAGGCCTACGGCAACCACGTGGACATGCTGCCCGACTTCGACCTGGTCGTTCTGGCCCCTCAGGCCGCGAGCTACCTCAGCGACCTTGAGAAGGACTGCGCTCGCGTGGGCAACAAGTGCGTGGCCTGCCGCGGCAAGCAGTACATCGAGCTGTCGCAAAACGGCGAGAAGTCCCTCGCCTTCGTGGCCGAGCAGCTCTCCTAGCTCCCCCTTTTGGCGCCGGGACCCCCGCGGCCCCGGCGCTTTTCTCGCCATCTACCTGCGCTTGATTGGATCACCATGACCGCATCAGATACCATCACCAACCCGCCCGCCCAGTTCCCAGAGGACTTCGTTTTTGGCGGGGCCACCGCCGCCTACCAGGTCGAGGGCGAGACCCGCACCCACGGCAAGGGCAAGGTGGCCTGGGACGATTTCCTGGCCGCTCAGGGGCGCTTCTCGCCGGATCCGGCCTCTGATTTCTACAACCAGTACCCTGTTGACCTGGCTCTTTGCGAGCAGTTCCACATCAACGGTATTCGCCTCTCCATTGCGTGGAGCCGCATCTTTCCCAACGGCGTGGGCGAGGTCAACCCCGAGGGTGTGCAGTTCTACCACGACCTGTTTGCCGAGTGCCGCCGTCACCACGTGGAGCCCTACGTCACGCTGCACCACTTTGATACGCCGCTCACTTTCTTTGAGAAGGGCGACTTCTTGTGCCGCGAGACGATTGACGCCTTTGTCGAGTACGCCAAGTTCTGCTTTGCCGAGTACGCCGACGACGTCACCTATTGGTTCACCTTTAACGAGATCTGGGCCGACGCCAGCAACACCTACATCGAGGGCACCTTCCCCGGCGGCGTGAAGGCGCACCTGGCCGAGGCCTTCCAGTGCGAGCACAACATGATGCTGGCTCACGCCCGCGCCGTTCTGGCCTTCCACGAGGCCGGGCACAGGGGCAAGATCGGCGTTATCCAGTCGCTGGAGTTCAAGTACCCGCTGGACGAGAACGACTTTGGCGACATCCGTGCGGCCAACAACGAGCACGTGCTGCAAAACCAGTTCCTGCTAGACGCCACTTTCCGCGGCGATTACGCGCCCGACACACTTGAGGTCGCCAACCGCCTGGCCGCGGTCTCGGGCGGGGTCATCGAGATTCGCGACGAGGACCTGGCCGTCATGCGCGAGGCCGCCCGCGTGAACGACTACCTGGGCGTCAACAACTACCAGTGCCGTTTCCTTAAGGCCTACGACGGCGAGAACGATCTGCACCACAACGGCACGGGCGAGAAGGGCACGGGCCGCTGGCGTGTGAAGGGCATCGGCGAGCACGTCAACAAGCCGGGCGTCCCTACCACCGACTGGGACTGGATCATCTACCCCAAGGGCCTCTTTGACCTGCTGGTTTACATCAAGCACCGCTATCCCAACTACAAGCAGATCTTCATCACCGAGAACGGCATGGGCTACAAGGACCCCTACGTGGACGGCTTTGTGGACGACCACCCGCGCATCGACTACATCGAGCAGCACCTGCGCTGGCTGCTTGAGGCCATGAAGGTCGGCGTTAACGTGGGCGGCTACTTCTTGTGGAGCCTGCAGGACCAGTTCTCGTGGACCAACGGCTACAATAAGCGCTACGGCTTCTTCTACGTGGACTTCGACACGCAGGAGCGCACGCCCAAGGCCAGCGCCTACTGGTACAAGCACGTCGCAGAGACCAGGCGGCTGGACTAGCACCTGCGTGCGGGGGTTTGACCTGCGCTTGATTGATGGCTTCGCGCCGTGGCCGAGGGGGTCGCGGCGCGTTTCTTTGTTTGGAGGCTTTCATGGTTTCTACCTTGGTATTTGGCCAGATGCCCGATGGGCGCCCGGTGCACCTGTACGAGCTTCGCGCGGGCGCCGCGACGGTGCGGCTGATGGACTTGGGCGCGTCTGTCCAGGCTGTTTGTGTACCGGGGCGCGACGGCCAGGTGGCCGACGTGCTGCCGGGCTACGACAACGTCGAGGGTTACCTGGCAAGCGGCGCCTGCTTTGGCGCGACGGTGGGGCCCTCGGCCAACCGGTCGGCGGGCGGCGAGGTCTTGACGGGCGACAAGTGCTTCTACCTGCCTAAAAACGATGGGGACAACAATATCCACACCGATTGGAAACGCGGCTTCCACATGCGCGTGTGGGAGGCCGAGGTCCTGGAGACGGCCAACGCAGTGCGCTTT
>CAVDXJ010000128.1:0-5245 GCA_963612765.1 Oscillospiraceae bacterium | reverse complement strand
CCCCCGCGACAGCTACGACCCAAAGCGAGGACGGCCAGAAGGACGCCGCGGCCAAGCGCAACCGTATGGTTGCCGCCGTGGCGTGCTGCCTGGTCGCCCTCGCGGCTTTGGTCGGCGGGGTAGGGTACGTCTCCGGCGCCTTTGGCGGCGCGGAGCAGGCCTCGAAGACCGCCGCGGCCCAGAAGACCGACGGCGCGTCCGGCGAGAAGGCCGAGCAGTCGCAGGATGGCGAGAAGGCCAAGGCCGACGACGCGGTTTCTGCCGACACCGTGGCTGCCGCCGATCAGCCTGCCGAACAACAGCAGGACCAGACCGTCCAGACCGATTCGTCTGCCTCGATCGACAATGGCGGCGCTTCATCGGGTGGGGGTGATTCTTCCTCGGGTGATACCTCGTCGTACTCCGGTACCGGTGAGGTGATCGAGGAAGATTCCGACCCGCAGCCCGAACCCACGCCGGCTCCTACCCCGACCCCCGAGCCGACGCCTACGCCTACCCCGCAGCCCGCGACCATCACGGTCTACGTGAGCATCGACAGCTCGCGCGCCAACCACTACGACTCCAGCTGGCCCACAAGCATGGGGTCCGGCACCGTTACTCTCTCTGAGGGGTCGAGCGTCTACGACGCCCTGTGCGCCCTGGGCGTGAGTGTGGGCGGCGACTCTGGGTACGTGAGCGCGATCAACGGCCTTCCTCATAAGGCCTGCGGCGCAATGTCTGGTTGGACCTACAACGTGGACGGTGTTTATTCCAACAAGGCCTGCGGCAAGTACATTCTTTCTGGTGGCGAGACGGTCTGTTGGGTATACTCGACCGACGCCGAGCCCACGATCTCGATGTAGCCATGCCTGCCGCCCAAACCTTAGCCGAGCTGTTCCACCCCGCAGTAGCCTTGCTCTACTGCGGGGTGGCCCTTGTTCTGGCCATGTCTTCTATGCAGCCCGTCTATCTGGTGCTCACTTTCTTGGGACAGCTCGCGTGGTCGGCCTGCCTGGGGCGCGGCTCGGCTTTGTCGAAGCTCGTGTGGCAGGCGCCGCTGGTGCTTATCCTGGCCGTCGCCAACCCGATCTTCTCGCCTTCTGGCTCCACCGTTCTTTTGCGCGTGGGCACGTGGGCCCTCTATCTGGAGAGCCTGATTTACGGCATCTGCCAGGGCATCATGTTATGCAACAGCCTCATGGCCTTCTCCAATGTGTCCGAGATTATGACGTCTGACAAAGTGATGGAGGTCATGGCGCGCCGGCTTCCCACCGTGGCGTTGATGATCTCGATGACCATGCGGCTGATACCGCGCTACACGCGCCGCGGCACAGAGGTCATGGACGTCGATGCGGCGTGCACGTCCTCGGGCGCGGCCGCCGGGCGGCGCGGACGCCTTCGCGAGGCCATGCGCTTGTCCACGGTACTTTTGGGCTGGGGCATGGAGGACTCGCTGCAGACGGTGGACTCCATGGTGGCGCGCGGCTGGCAGTCGGGCGCACGCAGGACCACGTACTCGCGGCGGCGCTTTGGGCGGCTGGATTTGGCCGCCGTGCTGGGCGTGGGGCTTGTGGGTCTTCTCGCCTTCGTGTGCCAGATTCAGGCTTCTGGCCAGATGCGCTTCTACCCGCGCATCACGGGCATCGCGCCATGGTTTAGCTATGCCCCTTACGTCGTGTTCTTTGCGGTCCCGCTGGCGGCCGCGCTGTATGAGGAGTTGTCGTGCAAGCAGTGACAGGTGCAGCCATCGAGGCCCGCGATTTCTCGTTTGCCTACCCGGGGGCGGCAAAGCCCGTGCTGAGTCACATCGACTGGCGCGTCGAGCCGGGCGAGTTCCAGCTGCTGGTGGGCTCTACCGGCTGCGGCAAGACGACCCTCATGCGCTGCGCGGTGCCTTCGCTGGCGCCGGCGGGGGAGAGGGGCGGCTTGCTGGAGTGCCCCGGCTTTGTGGGCTACGTGGACCAAAACCCCGCTAACCAGGTTGTTTGCGACACCGTGTGGCATGAGCTGGCCTTTGGGCTAGAGAACCAGGGCGTGCCCCAGGCCCAGATGCGCCGGCGCGTGGCCGAGGTCGCGCACTTCTTTGGCATCGCCCCCTGGTTTCGCCGCCGCACCGATGAGCTTTCTGGCGGCCAGCAGCAGATCGTGGTTTTGGCCGCGGCCCTTGCCCTGCGCCCCAGCGTCCTGTTGCTTGACGAGCCAACGTCGCAGCTAGACCCGGTTGCCGAGAAGAACTTCGCGCATGCCCTGTTTCGCGTCAACCGCGAGCTGGGCATCACCGTGGTTGTGTGTACCCACGCGCCCGAGGCCATGGCGGAGTACGCGACCTCGGCCGTGCGCCTGGGACCGGACGGGTTGGCGCCGGCGTGCCTTGACGATTTTCGCGGCGAGAACCTCGACGGGGTTTGCGGGCGCGGGACGGGCGCCGGGGTTGCGGCGGCAAAGGGCGTGAAACCGGCCGTCAAGCTCGACGGCGTCTTCGCACGCTACTCCCGCGCGGGCGACTGGGTGCTGCGCGGCTTTGACCTGGCCTGCGGCCCCGGGGGCATCCATGCCCTGGTGGGCGGCAACGGTTGCGGCAAGTCGACCCTGCTCAAGGTCATCGCGGGCGTTCTTAAGCCCGAGCGTGGCCGCGTGGAGAACAGCCTGCGCGGTTGCCAGGCGCTTTTGCCCCAGAACCCCAAGGCCCTTCTCGTCTGCGACTCGGTTGCCGAGGAGCTGCGCGAGTGGCAGAAGAGCTGCGGGTATACCGAGTCTGACATCGAACAGGTGATGGGCGAGTTTGGCCTGGTGGGCATGGACGCGCGCCATCCCTATGACTTGTCCGGCGGCCAACAGCAGCTGCTGGCCTTCGCCAAGTTAGCCCTCACGCGGCCGCGCCTGTTGCTGTTGGACGAGCCCACCAAGGGCCTGGACCCCACGGCCGAGGTCATCTTGGCCCGCGCGATGCGCCGACTTGCGCAAGACGGCGTGACCCTGGTCGTCTCGTCCCATGACCTGGCCTTGGTTGCCCTTCTGGCCGATACAGTGACCTTGGTCTTCGACGGCGAGTCGGCCTGCGACGAGGCCGCTGCCGAGTTCTTTGACGGCAACATCTTCTATTGCCCGGTTAAGACCGGCTTCGCGCGACGGTGGCTTGCCGAGGAGGGCGCATGAGCCGCGTCGTGAGAAACGCTGTCGAGGTCGCGGCCCTGGTGCTGGTGCCCGCGACCCTGGGCGCCTGCGCTGCCACCGGCCTTGAGCAGGGCGCCCTTCTCACCGTGGGCGCGGCGTTGGCCGCCGTTGTGGTCTTCTTCGCCGGATTCGAGACGTCTTGCCCGGCGCTTCGCCAGATCATGCCCACCGTGGTGCTGGCGGCCTTGGCCGCCGCAGGCCGTGCCATCTTCGCGCCCATTCCCGATTTCAAGCCCGTGAGCGCAATCTGCATCATCGCAGGCATCTGCTTTGGGCGCAGAAGCGGCTTTATGACGGGCGCCCTTGCGGCGTTGACCAGCAACTTCTTCTTTGGTCAGGGGGCATGGACCCCGTGGCAGATGTACGCCTGGGGCTTAATCGGATACCTTGCCGGGGTTCTGGGCGGCGCGGGCCTGCTGCGGCGCCGGCCGGTTCTTCTCGCCTTTGGGTTTCTCTCGGCGATGCTCTATGGCCTGCTGCTCAACGGCTGGTACGTGATCGGCTACGTGCACCCGTTGACCTGGCCCGCTGTCCTGGCCGCCTACGCCGCGGGCTTCCCCCTGGACTGCGTGCACGGAGTGGCCACGGTCGTCTTCCTCCAGGCCCTTTATACCCCGTGGCTGCGCAAGCTTGACCGCATCAAGACCAAGTACGACCTTGCCGCCCGCTAGCGCCCTTCTCGGTGCCATCCTATTTATACGTCTTGGGACTTGTCGGAAAAATCCCGCCCCCAATCTTTACGTTTGAGGACTTGTCGGAACCGGCCCTTTATAAAACGCCACTTGTCGGAACAATTTCCTTCCGACAAGTGGCGTTTCTTAAAGATTGACTTCCGACAACCCTAAATTCCTAAAGGAGAAGGCCCCGCGATTTCCGACAAGTCCCAAAGTGAAAGCTCAACCCGGCAGCCGCGCGGCGAGAAGTCCCTATTGGCGGCGCTCCTCGTGGCGGCGGTGAAGCTCCTCGCGCCGGGCCAGGAAGTCTGCCGAGCTCAGTCGTTTGCCCTCCTCGCGCAGGTGACGGCGCTCCTCGTGAAGCTCCAGGGCGATCTCGTGGACGTGCTCGTGGTGCTCGTGGACGATCTCGCGCAGGTCGTGCGGGTGCTCGGCGATCTGGTGGGCCGCCTCGACGGGGTGGGCCGCCACCGCGCGCACGCTCAGGCTCGTGATCACGGGTATTACCAGCACCGTCAGGGCGCCGGCGCACACCAACACGCTTCCCATCTCGACGTCCATGGCGTCGGCCCCCACCGCGGCCTCGGTTAAGGCCACGATCAGCGGCAGGGCCATCGTGCAGTACAGCGACGCCGAGATCTTCTCGCCAAGCGGCATGCCCCGCGTCTCGGGGAAGACCTGCAGGCTCACCAGCAAAGGAACCGCGCGCACGGCCAGCAACAGGGCGACGAAACCCACCAAAAGCCCCACGTGCGAGCCCACCGCGGCGAAGTCGATCTGGGTGCCCGAGTACACGAAGAAGACCGGGACAAACAGGCCATTGCCCATGGCCTCGACCTTGTCCATCAGGCGGTGGCCGTGGTCGGCGGGCATGATGTGGCGCAGGATGAAGCCCGCGGCAAAGGCGGCCAGCACCGCGTCCAGGTCAAGGACCGCGGCCAAGGCGAGAAGAACGCTCAGCAGCGCCACCGTCGCGCGCAGCGTGGGCTGCGAGCTGCTCTCGGCATTCTCGCGCAGGAAGCGAGAGAGGCGAAGGCCCAGCTCGCGCGCCATCTTGCCCTGTACGGCCACTAACACGCAAAACGCGACGAAGCCCAGCAAGACGGCCACGTTTGCCGCCATCGAGCGGCTGGGCGAGAGAAGCAGCGACATCGCCACGACGGGCCAGATCTCTCCCATGGCGCCGTAGGACTCGATGACCTTGCCCACGCCCGTGCGCCCCAGGCCGCGGTCGCGCATGATGGGCACCAGCGTGCCGTATGCAGTGGTGGTCAGCGCGATGGCGAAGGCGGCCGTGCCCGTCTGGTCAAGGCCCAGGCCCAAGAGGGGAGTGACGAGAAGCCCGATGCCAAAGCTCACGGCCCAGCACACGCTGGCGTGCCGCCCCATCTTGCCCGTGAGCTCGCGCAGGTCTAGCT
>CAVDXJ010000127.1:0-5276 GCA_963612765.1 Oscillospiraceae bacterium | reverse complement strand
CCGAGCTGGACAACCAGATCAAGTCCTACTCGCACGGCATGCGCCAGAAGATGATGATCATGGGCGCGCTTCTCCCTAACCCCGACCTCTGGATCTTGGACGAGCCCATGACCGGCCTGGACCCCCAGGCCGCGTGGCTGCTTAAGAAGTCCATGCGCAAGCACGCCGACGAGGGCAAGACCGTGCTGTTCTCCACCCACGTTTTGGATGTTGCCGAGAAGGTCGTGGACCGCGTGGGCATCATCGCCCACGGCAAGCTTTTGTTTGTGGGCACCGTCGATGAGATGCGCGAGCATTTTCGCAACAACAGCTCGCTTGAGGAGATGTTCCTCGAGCTCACGGGCGAGAATTCCCCGCTTGCGGGCACCGGCGACGCCGCTGCTGCCGCGGGCGCCCCGGAGGCGATGTAGAGTGGCCGGGCTCGACTGGGCGCAGTTCAAGGCCCTCATCTGGGTTATTCGCAAAGGCGAGGAGACCAGCGACGACATCTTGGGCCTCGGCGGCGAGGGCGGCAGCCGCGCCGGACGCCTTGTAGGGATAGTCATCTCGTTTATCCTGATCGCCGGCCTGACGTTCATGGGCGGCTTGTTTATGGGCCTGAGCGGGGCCTCGGTGGTCCTGGGCTTTAGCCTTATCGTCGGGATTTTGGTGCTGCTGTCGGTTACGATGGGCTTCTACACAGCCGTGAGCAGCCTTTTCTTGGTGAGAGACCTGTCCTTCTACGTGGCGCTGCCGGTCTCGGGCCAGACCATCATGTGGGCCAAGTTCGCCAACTACCTCATGAACGCCGTTCTTATGGACGCGGCGATCTTGCCGCTTGGGGTGGGCCTGCTCATTGGCCGCGGAGAAGGACCCCTTACCCTGCTGTTCATGGTAGTGGCCTTTATCCTTTGCGCCGTGGCCGTGAACGTCGCCATGGTTCTTCTCGTCTTGCCGCTCATGCGTTTCTCGAAGCTCGCGGTCGACAAGGACCGTTTCTCGCGCGCGCTGGGCGCCGTGATCACCTTGTTGGTCGTGGGCATCTCGGTCGCGTCCTCTATCGGCGGTCGGATGGGCCAGGGGATTGAGGCTGGCGCCGTTGCCTCGACGGCCGAGGGCGTCGCCGCGTCGCCGGCGATGCGCATCATCCTCGCTATTCTCTGCCCGCCGTCCGCCCTGGGCGGCGTCGTCTTTGGCGAGATGGGCCCGGCGGCGTTCGCGGGGCTTCTGGGCATGGTCGTCCTTCTCGGCGTCTACGTGGTGCTCCTCAACTGGTGCGCCGGCAAGTGGTACTTCGAGGCGGTGCGCGGCCTGGCCGGTGGGGCGGGCGGGCGCTCGAACAAGCGCTACGGTACCGCCGAGCTGGGCTCGAAGGTCGCCGGCCGCAGTCAGCTGCGCGCCTTTGTCGCCGTCGACGCGGCGCAGCTCTTTCGCGTGCCGTACTTCTTCAACCAGTTCGTCTTGTCTCAGTGGCTCGTGCCGATCATCCTCGTGGCCGTTTTGGGCTTCAACCTTCTTAGGGACAGCGACCTGACGTCGTTTGAGCAGGTGCGCGCGGCCGCGGCTTTCTGCAGGATCGACACCAAGATCGGTCTCATGCCGCTGGTGGTGACCGTTCTTCTCGCCGTCTTCACCGGCATCCAGTCCTACGCCTGCGGTCAGGCCGTGGCGCGCGACGGGCGGGATTTCTTCTTCTTTAGGACCATGCCCATCGACCTGCGCGCCTACGCCAAGGCCAAGTTCGTGACCAACGAGCTGGTGGGTCGCACGCCTGCCGCGCTCCTGTTGCTGGTGGGTATGCTGGTCGTGGGCCTTCCGGTCTTGACAACGCTGGTGTGCTTCGTGATCTTCGTGCTCTCGGTTGCTTGCGCCGATCTGGCGAGCCTCGCCGTGGGCATGCGGTCGCCCAAGCTCGACTGGGAAAGCGAGGCACAGCTGGTCAAGGGTGACGAGTCCTTTGGTGCCATTTTCGCATGCGTCGTTGTCACGGTCCTTGTCATGGTTTTGCCAGCGCTGTGCTACGTGCTGCCGATCCTGTTGGAGGTCGAGGTGGGTGTCTGGAGCTCTGTGGCGGCTATCGCGATCTGCGCCCTTGAGCTTGGCGGCATTGCTGCGTTGGCCTTTGGCCCCTGCGTGCGCAGGCTTGCCACCATCGAGCCTTAGGCGAGAAGGGCGCGCGGCCGTCGGGCTTGCGCGCGGCCGTGCGCGCCTGGCGTTCTTCTCGCCTGCGCGGGCTTCCGGGCGAATCGCGTTATCGCGTATAATCCGCTCGTAACCAATGCATGAAGACGAGAGGCAGGCATTATGGAAGAGCACGACTCGGTCAAGGCGCTGAGCGACAAGGATATGGACGGCGTTATGGGCGGCGCCTACGGCCTGGGCGGCTGGGGCACAAAGCGCTCGTCGGTTGATTGCGCCTCGGTGGCGGAGGCAGCGGATGAGTTTCTTGACGACGTCGCCCAAAAAGGAGGCAAGGGCACGAACCCTGCCTCTTATTAACGGACCTTACCTTCTAACACACCTAAAGGAGAAACCCACGTGAGGCGCGTACTTATCATCGCGACGGGCGGCACCATCGCCTCGACCTCCGATGGCTCGGGCCTCACGCCCACCGCCACCGGTCGCGAGCTGGCCGACAAGGTCCCTTTGCTGGACACCCTGGCCGAGCTGGACTTTGTTCAGCCCATGAACATCGACAGCACCAACATGCGCCCGCGCGACTGGCTGGCCATCCGCGACGTGATCGTGGACGCCTACGACAACTACGACGGTTTTGTCGTGCTGCACGGCACCGACACCATGGCCTACACGGCCGCGGCCCTCTCGTATCTTATCCAGGACAGCGAGAAGCCCATTGTGCTCACCGGCTCGCAGCAGCCCATGGCCAGCCCTTTTACCGACGCCAAGCTCAACCTGTACCAGTCGGTCCTCTACGCGGCCGACGCCGCCAGCCGCGACGTGGCCGTGGTCTTCTCGGGCAAGGTCATCGCCGGCACGCGCGCCCACAAGCAGCGCACTATGAGTTTCAATGCGTTTACCAGCATGAACTATCCCTCGCTGGCCTACATTCGCAACAACCGCGTGGTTCACGCGGGCACCGGTGCCCCGGTTGGCGGCGAGAAGACCGGTGCGTCTCCGCGCGTCTTTGATGGGCTTAACGAGCGCGTGATCGTCCTTAAGCTCACGCCTGAGCTGCAGCCCTCCATCTTTGACCTGCTCAAGCGCGACTACGACGCCGTGATCTTGGAGACCTTTGGCATCGGCGGCATCCCCGACACGCTGCACGACGCCATCTTTGGCTGGGTTGAGTCGGGCCGTACTCTGGTGGTTACCACGCAGGTGCCCGAGGAGGGCCTTGACCTGGGCGTTTATGAGGTCGGCCGCGCCTATGCCCAGAACCCCGGCATCCTTAAGGGCGACGACATGACCACCGAGGCCCTGGTCGCCAAGACGATGTGGGTCCTGGGCCAGACGCGCGATCCCGTTGAGGTCCAGCGGCTTTTCTACCAGGAAATCAACCACGACAGGATGCCCCGGTAAGAGCGGGCGCGGCTGTGGGGGCTTGTGGCGGGTCCGTGGGCCCCTGGCCGGGCCCTAGGCCAGCAGATACTTCCAGACCGCTTGTGCGCAGCCGCCGTGGTCGTTGTCGTTCACTTGAACGTCGGCGGCCGCGACGGCGTTCTCGTTGGCGTTGCCCATCGCGATGCCCAGGCCCGCCGCGCGAAGCATGGCCAGGTCGTTGTCGGCATCGCCCACGGCAATGGTGGCCGAGCCGTCGACGCCCAGGCGCTTTGCCAAGGCGAGGAGCCCCACGCCCTTGTCGACGCCGGCGGGGGAGGCCTCAAGGCTCGCGCCCTCGGAGTAGGCCAGCTCAACCGGCAAATCTTTGATGCGCGTCTCGAAGGCGTCGCGGTCCGTCGTGGTCAAGAAGTGGAAGTTGATCTTGGTCACGCGGGCGTCGTTGGCAAGCAGGACCTCGCGGATGTCGTCGACCTTTGTGGCCAGTGCGTCGTACATGGGTTGGTAGACGCCCAGGCCAAAGACCGAGAGGTCGTCGGCAAAGGCGTGGTTTGCATAGAAGGCGCGGCCAACAAAGCCCTCGATGCCAACCTGCAGGTCGGCCGTGGCGTCCAGCATGGCGGCCACGGCGTCGCGGTCGATGGGGAACTCCTCGAGCACCTGCTGGGCCTGCAGGTCATAGAGGCTCGCGCCCGAAGAGCAAATCGCGTACTGGACGCTGGCCGGCAGGACGTCCTTGTACAGGTCGATCATGACGGGGCAACGCCCCGAGCAAATGGCCACGTGCTTGCCTGCGGCCTGCGCCGCGTTGATGGCCTCGACGGAGGACGGGGCGACCTTCTTGGTGGAGTCCAGCAGGGTGCCGTCCATGTCAAATGCGATGAGTTCGTAAGACATTTGATGTTCTCGCCTTCTCGCGCGGGCCGCGTCGCGTCGTAGCCAGGCGGCCGGTGGGGTGCAACATAACAATAACCCGGCCGCTCTAACGAGGGGCCGGGTTACTTGGCTTGTACGTAAAGTACGTGACTTATGGGTAGGCGGGACGCCGTTGTGCCTGGAAGGTTCGCCGCGCCCTTCTCGCTGCCTAGTTGGCCGCCTGCGCGAAGGAGCCGCGGGTCTCGTGGATCTGCTCGCCCAGCTCGGAGTACATCGCGCCGCCCAGGATAAGGGCCGCGCCCAGGATGTTGGCCGGGGTCATGGCCTCGCCCAGCAGCAGGGCCGAGAACAGCACGGCCGAGAGCGGCTCGAGGTAGCCCAGAACGGCGACGCGGGTGACGGGCAGGCCGCCCATCGCCGAGAAGTACAGGTAGCAGCCAAATCCGGTGTTGATGAGACCGATGCACAGGATGCCCAGGATGTTGAGGTGGCCCATCTGCGCCGCGGTGGGAAGGACGAGGGTGCCCAGGCCGGCGTTGGCCAGCATGTAGGCGGCGACGATGGCCAGACTGCCGCACATCTGCACGGCCGAGGACTCAAGGCCACGGATATCGGTGACCTTCTTTGAGAAGATGACCATGAGGGCATACATGACGGCGCTCATGCCGCCCAGCACCAGGCCCATCGGCGCGATGCCAGCGCCCAGGCCCTGGCCCACGACCAGGAAGGCACCCAGCAAAACGGCCGCGAAGCCCACGAGCTTGACGGCGGTGAGGCGGGTTTTGAAGATGATGGGTGAGACAGCCATGACAATCACGGGGCCGCAGTAGAAGAGAAGCGAGGCCACACCCACGCCAATGTAGTGGTAGGACTCAAAGAGGAAAAGCCACGCGGCGCCCAGG
>CAVDXJ010000126.1:0-5286 GCA_963612765.1 Oscillospiraceae bacterium | reverse complement strand
CGATGATGCCCACCACGTCGCCCATGCCAAGGATACGCTTGGCCATGCGGTCGGGATGGAAGACCTCAAGGCTATCGGGCTTCTCGCCCATAGACACGAACTTGATCGGCTTGCCGGTGACCTCGCGCACAGACAGCGCGCCGCCGCCGCGGGCGTCGCCGTCGAGCTTGGACATGATGACGCCGTCGAAGTCCACGCGCTCGGCGAACTCGCTCACGACATTAACGATGTCCTGGCCGGTCATGGCATCGACGACCATAAGGATCTGATCGGGCTTGACGGCACGCTTGATGTCGACGGCCTCCTGCATCATCTCCTCGTCGATCTGCAGGCGACCGGCGGTATCGACGATGACGATGTCGTTCAGGTGGTCGACGGCCTCGCGGATAGACTCAGACGCCACCTTAACGGCGTCCTTGCCGTCGCCGCGGTAAACCGAGACGCCGATCTCGCCGCCCAGGGTCGCCAGCTGGTCGGCTGCGGCGGGACGGTGGGTGTCGCACGCCGCCAAAAGCGGGCTGTGGCCCTGGCTCTTAAGCAGGTAGGCCAGCTTGGCGCAGGCCGTGGTCTTACCGGAGCCCTGCAGACCCACCAACATGATGACGTTCGGAGTACGGTTTTGCGCCAGCGTCAGCGTGGAATCGGTGGAGCCGAGAAGCCCGGTCAGCTCGTCCAGCACGATGCGCACGACGTTTTGCGACGGCGTCAAGGAGTCCAGGACCTCAGAGGTCATGCACTTCTCCTTGCAGCGCGAGACAAAGCCCTTGACCACGCGGAAGTTCACGTCGGCCTCGAGAAGGGCCATGCGGATCTCGCGCATGGCGACGTTGATGTCGTCCTCGGTCAGGCGACCCTTGCCGCGGAGCTTGTCGAAGGTGTCTTGCAGGCGGTCGGACAAAGAGTTGAACATCTATCTACATCCCTTCGCCCACAAGGGCGTCGCAGAAATCGGAAGCGTTGAACGTCTGGAGATCGTCCATGGACTCACCCACGCCAATACGGAAAATGGGCAGGTTGAGCTGGTTGGAGATGGCCACGGCGATACCGCCCTTGGCCGTGCCGTCGAGCTTGGTGACGATCAGGCCGTCAAGATCCAAGGCCTCGTTGAACTCCTTGGCCTGTGCCAGGCCGTTTTGCCCGGTGGTGGCGTCGATCACCAGCACCACGGTCACGGGAATATTGGCGCGCTTACGCGTGACCGAGACGACCTTGGAAAGCTCGCGCATCAGGTCGCTCGAGGTGTGCAGGCGCCCAGCCGTGTCAATAAGCACCAGGTCAGCACCCTGTGCCTCGCCCTTCTCGATGACGTCGTAACACACAGAGGCAGGGTCTGCCCCGCGCTCGCGCGTGACAACGTCGACGCCCGCGCGCTTGCCCCAGACCTCAAGCTGCTCGATCGCCGCAGCGCGGAAGGTGTCGGCGCCGCCGATAAGCACGCCCTTGCCCTGAGCCTTGGAGCGACCTGCCAGCTTGCCCACCGTGGTGGTCTTGCCGGCGCCGTTGATGCCCACGAACAAGACGCACGACGGCGTGTCGTCAAACGGGTCGCGATCGGCCACGGCAAACTCGCGGCTCAGCCTCTGAGACAGGGCCGAGCGGATCTGCCGGGCCGTGACGAGGTTCTCGCGGGCCGCGCGATCGCGGAGGTCGTCGCAGACCTGCAGGGAAAGCTCGGCTCCCAAGTCACCCATGACCAGGGTGTTCTCGAGGTCCTCCCAAAAATCCTCGTCGACCTCGCCGCCAAGGTAGAAAATCTCGTTCATCGCCTCGCGAGAGCGCTGCAGGCCCCGCTTCAAGCTGTCCATAAAGCCCATTTAGGCATCGACCACCTTTCCTGTAGCCTTGTCCAGGCGCTGAGAAACAACATGGCTCACGCCGTCAGCCTGCATGGAGACGCCGTACAAGACGTCGGCCTGCTCCATGGTGCGGCGCTGGTGGGAGATCACGATGAGCTGCGTGGTCTCCTTAAGGCTCTCGATTGCATCCAAGAGCTTAGAGAGATTCGAGTCGTCCAGGGCGGCCTCGACCTCATCAAACACGTAAAACGGCACGGTGCGCACGCGATAGACCGCGAAGAGCAGTGCCAGGGCCGTGAGGCTCTTCTCGCCGCCGCTCATGAGCATCATCTTAGTGATGCGCTTGCCGCGCGGCTGAGCCACGATCTCGACGCCCGTCTCGGCGAGGTTGTCGGGGTCGGTCATCTCGATGTGGGCCTTGCCGCCGGGGAACAGCAGCGAGAAGACCTCGCTGAAGTTCTGGTTGACCTTATCAAAGACCACGAGGAAGCGGTTCTTCATCTTGCGGTCGATGGCGGCGTTGATCTTCTTCAGCGAGTTGCGGGCGCTCTCGAGGTCGGCCACCTGCTCGTCGATGTATTCGGCACGCTCGCGCAGCTTGAGGTACTCGTCCATGGCCACTTCGTTGACCGGGCCGATGTCGGCGATCTGGGCGCGTAGCTTGTCGCAGGTGCGCTCGGCCTCCTCGCGATTCTCGGGCGCGGGGATCTGCAGGGCTTCGTCAAGCACGGCGCCCGTCTCGGTGATGGCGTCGATCGCGGCAGCGACCTTGACCTCCAGCTTTCCCAGGTCGACCTTCACGCCGTTGACCTGCTCTTTTGCACTCTCCAGGTTGGTCGAGGCGGCAGAGACGGCCTCGCGCGCGTCCGAAATGGTCTTCTTCAACGAGTCCGAGTCTGCCTCGGCCAAGGAGGCGCGGTCCTTCAAGCGGCTCGCCCACTCAAGCGCGCGGCCGTGAATGGCCTCGTAGCGCTCGTGCAGCGGATCGACGCGCAGGCGTACCACGTCCAGCGCGTGGCTCGACGCCTGCGTGGCCTCGATGCGACGGTCGTAGTCCTGCAGGCTCTTGACCAGCTGCGCCGTGCGGTGCTCGTGGTTGGAAAGCCTCTCCCCCGCCATCGCCAGCTCAAGACGAGCATCCGAGAGCTGCCTGTTGGCCGCGGCGGCGTCGCGGGCCGCCTGCTCCTGGTCTGCCGAGACCTGCTCGAGCTCTTCGGCAAGATCCGTCGCACGGGCGCTCGCCTCACGGGCGGCGCTACGGTGCTCCTCGATGGTCTGGCGGGCCTCGGCCGCGCGGGCACTTGCCTGGTCGCGCTTGGCGCTGACCTGTGATTTCTCGCGCAGGGCCGAAGCCAGCTGGTTCTCAAGGCGGCCGCGGTCGGCCGTCGTGGACTTGAGCTCAGAGGAAAGCCGGGCCTCCTCGCCCTTTGCCGCCGCCGCGGCGTTGCGGGCCTCGGCCAGCGCCTCTTGCTGCTCCTCGGTAGCCTCAAGCGCGGCGGCCAGGGAATCGGTCAGCTCGCCCATGCCCTCCTCAAGCGCGCGGATACGGCGCTTGCGCTCAAGCGCGCCGCTCTCGTTGGAAGAGGCCGTACCCACGTGCACACGGCCATCGGGCAAGACCGCCACACCGTCCAGCGTCACAAAGGTAAGGTGGGGCCATCCCTCGTGTCCCCGCAGGGCCTCGCCAGCGTCAGAGACCAGCCTCACGTCACCGAGAAGGGCCTCCAGCAGCCCGCGGGCGTCATCGCCGGCACGAAGCTTCGAGGCCAGAGCCGCACCCGGCGCCCCCTCGGCGTCCGCACCGCCGCCGCGCGACGAGCGCAACACCATGCTGGCCACGCCCTCGACGCCCTCAAGGCCCAGCGCACTCGCCGCGACCTTCTCGGCGCCTGCGACATCTGCCACGACAAAGGCAGCCAGGTCGTCACCCAACAACCCCTCGACCAGCGCCTCCACCTCGGGCTCTGCGTCAACCAGGTCTGCCAGGCGGCACTCCACCACATCGGCGGGCAGGGACTCTGCCAGCGCGGCCATGACGGGGCTCGCCTTCTCGACCTCGCGGTCCACCGACTGCAGCGCGCTCAAGGTCGCCTTGGCGCCAGAAAGCTTGTCACGGGCCGCGGCCTCGGCCTCTTGCGCCGCCTTCAGGGCGGCCTGGTACGTGGCGATCAGCGCGTTTTGCTCCTGGGCCTGCGCACGGGCCGTGGCCAGGTCCTCATCGATCCTCGCCAGCTCGTCCTCGCGCTCGGCAAGCGCGGCCTCGGCAGACTCGATCGTCTCGTCCAGCTGCTCAAGGCGCGAGACAAACAGCTGGTCCTCGACCTCGGCGCTCGAGATCTGCTCCTCGAGCTTGGCATAGGCCAGCGTCTGCGCGTCGGCTTCTTTCTTGGCCGCGGCCTGCTCGGAAGACAGGCGGTTTACCTGCGCCGATAGCTCGTTTCGCTTGACGACGCTGGCTTGCGACGCCTGTTTAAGCTCATCGACCTTGCGCGCCAAGTCGGCTCGGCGCACACGGGCGTCAGAAAGCTCGCCGCACACGCGCTCGTGCTCGGCGCGGGCGTCGTTTCTCTGCTTCTCCATGGTGGACAGCTGCATGCGCATCTCGGAGAGGCGAGAAACCATGTTCTTGCCCTTCTCCTCAAGAAGGCGCATGTCAGAGTCCATGCGGCCCAAAAGCTCCTGCATGCGGCGGCGCTGCTCGCCCAAATCGCCCACAAAGAGGCCCTTCTGCTCAAGCAGGCTCTGCAGCTTCTCCAACTCGGCGGACTTCTCGTCATAGCGGTACTGCGCAAGCTCGACGGCCGCCTCGGCCTCGCGGCTACGGGTCGATAGGCGGTTGTAGTTGTCCTGTAAGCGCCGCAGGTCATC
The DNA here is from genome assembly GCA_963612765.1 of Oscillospiraceae bacterium. Lineage (GTDB taxonomy): Bacteria > Actinomycetota > Coriobacteriia > Coriobacteriales > Atopobiaceae > Paratractidigestivibacter. The sequence continues at coordinate 622 of CAVDXJ010000126.1, read as the reverse complement.
GACGGCCAGCTGGATCGTCAACTCTTTGAGCTGGTCGTTAAGGTCGTGGGCGCGCTTGGCCTTGTCCACCTGGCGCTCCAGGGGCTTAAGCTGACGGCCGATCTCTCGTGAGACCACCTTTGCACGGGCCAGGTTCTCGTCCATCGACGCCAGCTTGCGCATGCTGCGCTCCTTGCGGCGGCGGTGCTTGGAGATATCGGCCGCCTCCTCGATGAGCGAGCGGCGCTCCTCGGGCCGACTCGACAAAATAGAGTCCAGCTTGCCCTGGCTAATGATCGAGTGCGTGTCCTTGCCCAGGCCCGAGTCGTGCAGGATATCCTGCACATCCATCAGGCGAGAGGGTGCCCCGTTGATCAAGTACTCAGACTCACCCGAGCGATACATGCGCCGCGTGATGCCCACCTCGGAAAAATCGATGGGCAGCGTGTGGTCGGAGTTGTCCAAAACCAGCGTGACCTCGGCCACGCCCACCGCGCCGCGCGCAGAAGAGCCCGAGAAGATGACGTCTTCCATGGCCTGTCCGCGCAGCATCTTGGCGCTCTGCTCGCCCAAAACCCAAAGAATGGCGTCAGAGACGTTGGACTTGCCCGAGCCGTTGGGGCCCACGACGACAGTAAGGCCC
>CAVDXJ010000125.1:0-5292 GCA_963612765.1 Oscillospiraceae bacterium | reverse complement strand
TGGCGCTCATGATGCCCAGGAGCAGGCCGGACGCGACGATGGCCGGGATGATGGGGACAAAGATGTCGCCCAGGACCTTGATGGCGCGCATGAAGGGGTTCTGCTTCTCGGCGGCGGCTTCCTTGGCCTCTTCCTTGGAGGCGGCGGTGATGTGGCCCAGCGAGATGAACTCGTCAAAGACCTTGTTCACGGTGCCGGTGCCGTAGATGACCTGCAGCTGGCCTGCGGCCTTGAAGTTGCCCTTGGCGCCGGTGGCGTTGTCGACCTTCTCCTGGTCGACCTTGGAGTCGTCGGCCAGGACCAGGCGCAGGCGCGTGGCGCAGTGCGCGGCCGAGACCACGTTCTCGGCGCCGCCGATGGCGTCGAGGATCTCTTGGGCAGCTTGACGGTGATCGAGTGCCATGTTTGCCTTCTTTCCATGTGGCTGGTTGATTCCATGGTGGGGTGTGGAATCGTTCTCATAGCTCGTAGTAAACAACTTTTGTCAGCCTGTGAGAACGTTCCCACAGTTTCACCCGGCGAGCGGTCACAAAATCCCGGCGAGCGGCACGCCACTGCCCGCCATTGCGCGGGTGAGCGGCGCAAGCGACGAGCCACGGCGCCTCTCTAAACGCAAACTTCCTCGAATCAATGTCTTGTTGCGGCCAACCAGGGTAGACACCCGATTTTCGCGCGCATTTCCCCTGGTCACCGGGAGACGTTGCGCCCGGCTACCGAGGACTTTCGAATTAAGACATTGATTCGAGGAAGTTTCTCTGCGTGGGGGCGTTCGAGGCTTAAAGGGGCCTTAAAACGGGTAACGTCAATCCATGGATACCGTCATTTGTGGACCAACTGCCTACCAGTATTGGCGCACCCCGCCGATTGTCCACCTCCTGTGCGCCGCGCCGGAGGACTATCCCGTGCTGCGAAATATCATTGGGCTTGAGCAGCTCCGGGCTTTTAGGAGCGACCTTGACTCGCGATCCTCATTCACAAGTTCCTGCAGCGGGCCGGCCTGGCGCAATGTGCGTGAGGAGTCAAAGACGCTGCGCGAGTCCCACCGCTTTCTATCCTCTTTTGCGACCTATCCGGTCGACATTCTTGTTCACGACCGTAACGCCACTTGCCCAACGGGCCTTCTTAACCCCTGGCTCTGGACGCGAGAGCTTCCCCACGAGTCAATAACGCAGATCGTCGACGACCTCTACGTGACGACTCCGGCATTTACGCTGCTGCAGCTTGCTTCAAAAGCGAGCCTCGCCCAAACCGTCATGCTTGTCTCCGAGCTTTGCGGATCTTACGCCGTTTATAAGGCCCCGGCCCCAATTGCCAGCCAGCTCAATAAGCTCGCTCTTCGCGGGCGGCTCCGCCAGCTTGGCGGGTGGAGTCCCTGCGTATCCGAGAGCGGCCAACTTACAAACCTATGGAAAAGGCCGCCCCTTTTGAACCCGAGCCAGCTCCTTTCGCTGGCCGAAGAAGCGTCGCCTTGCCAAGGCTGCAGGACCCTTAGGCAAGCCTCGGGGCTTGTGGTTCCCATGGCCGCTTCTCCTTTTGAAACCCAGACGGGCATCCTGTTGGGCTTTTCTCGCCGCCGCGGCGGGGAGGGGTTTGCCGGTTTCACCCACAACGAACGCGTCCAATTGAGCCGTGCCGCGAAGCTCGTCGCCGATCGCGGCTGCTGCTATTGCGACCTGTATTGGCCCGACGGCCTGGACATCGAGTGCCAAAGCGGGGAGTATCACGACAACGCGGGGTCGTACCTTTCTGATGCGGATAGGAGCGCGGCCCTTGAGCTGATGGGCGTGAAGGTCTTGCCGTTAACTTTCAAGCAGCTCAACGACGAGCGCCGTTTCGAGGCTTTTTCGAAAGCCGTGGCCCATGCGCGGGGCATGGAGCCGCAGGCCAAGACCGCCAGGGAGATTGCGGCAACAGAAGAGCTGCGGTCCGAGGTGCTGGTCGACTGGTATTCGCTGCCTTTCAAGGCCGTTTCGAAGCCCGCAAAAAGAAACTCTCGCAAATCAATGTCTTAGTTCGAGGCGAGTGAGTATCGGCCGTATTTGAGTCGCCACCAACTGGGAAAACGTGCGCTGACGGGGGCTGGCTACGGCGACTATTCCAACAAGACATTGATTCGGCGAAGTTTGGTTGTCGAGAGGCCCGCCGGGCCCCGCGAAGGCCCCGTTAGAGGGTCGAGTTGCGGGCGACGACCTCGTAGCTCATGCGAACCTCGCGCTGGGCGTCGCCGCCGGCCATCAGCTCGCACAGCATCCGGGCCGCCTCGGCCCCCGAGGTCTTGTAGTGGTGGTGCACCGTGGTGAGCGTCGGCGTCACGATCTGGCTCAACTCGCCGTCGCCCACGCCTGTGACCTGCACGTCTTCGGGTACGCGGTGTCCGTACTCGCGCAGGCACGTCAGCGCGCCGTACGCGATCGAGTCGGTCGCGCACACAATAGCGTCCACCTGGGGATAGTCGTCCAGCAGCTGCTCGGCCGCGGTGTAGCCCGCGTCAACGGTGAAGTCGGCCACAACTTGCGCCCGCGCCGGCACCTCGACCCCCGTCTCGGCGCAAGCGTCGAGAAACCCCAGGTGACGGTCGCGCCCGGCCGACAGGTCCTCTTCAAAGACGCCGATGTACGCCGGGTGCTTCGCGGCCCCAAGCACCTTGGCCGTCACGTCGCGAAGCGCCCCGCGGTCATTCTGAAAAACGCACGAGTGCCCGGCTAGCTGCTGGTCAAGCACCACCAGCGGCAGGCTCATCGCGGCCATGGCCTCGCGGTGGGCCTCCGAGAACACCGTGGCCACCAAAATAACCCCGTCTACCTGCCGCTTCTCGTCAAAAAGCCGCAGGTAGGACACCTCGCGTGCCGCCTCGTTGTCGGTGTTGGCGAGAAGAACCTGGTGCCCGCTGCCCGCAAAAACCGGTGTCATCCCGGCCACCATCCGGCTCACCGACGCCGAGTTGATCTTAGGGATGATGACCCCTACCGTGTTGGACTTGCCCGTGCGCAGGCTCTTGGCGTGCTGCGACGGCGAGTACCCCGTGGCCTTCACCACGGCGCGGATCTTCTCGCGTTTCTCCTGGCTCACGTACCCGTCGTTGAAGTAGCGCGACACGGTGGCGCGCGACACGCCCGCCATCTGCGCGATCTGGTTGATGTCCAAGGCTTCCTCCCGACGTCTGTGCGGCCGCAAACCAGCATAACAGGTCGCAAAACCGGTCAAGCGTGCCGTTGTGGTTTCGTTCTCACACGGTAGTGATAAGGTGGGGGAGCGCACCTGCCTGCCCGCAACCTCCAAGGAAATCGCATGGTCTCCCTGCTTTTGCCCGTGATCTACATCGCCTTCATCTCGCTGGGCCTGCCCGACTCGCTTCTGGGCTCGGCCTGGCCCGTCATGTACGCCGATCTGGGCGCCCCGGTGGCCGCCCAAAGCGTCATCACCACGATCATCACCGCGGGCACCATCGTCTCGAGCCTGGCCACCGCGCCCCTCATGCGCCGCCTGGGCACCGGCAAGCTCACCGCTATCTCGGTGGGCATGACCGCCGTCTCTATCCTGGCCTTTTCTGCCAGCACGAGCCTCTGGCAGCTGTGCCTTTTGGCCGTACCGTACGGCCTAGGCGCCGGCTCGGTCGACGCTAGCCTCAACAACTACGTGGCCCTTCACTACGGAGAGCGCCACATGAGCTGGCTCCACTGCTGCTGGGGCATAGGCACCAGCGTGAGTCCCGTCATCATGGGCTGGGCCCTGGCCGGTCCCCTCGGCTGGCACGCCGGTTACCTTGCCGTGGGCATCATGCAGGCCTGCATCACGGCCCTGTTGGTCTTCTCGCTGCCTCTTTGGAAGAAGGCCGGCGACGGCGCGGAGAAGACCGACGCCCCGGTCGACGGCGAGAAACACGCCGCAGCTAACGACGCCCCTGCGGCCCCCGACGCCGCCCCGTCCTACGCCGACGTCCTGCGCCTCCCCGGCGCCGCGGCGGCCATCCTCTCGTTTGGCTGCTACAGCGGCTTCGAGTACGTCTGCGGCCTGTGGTCCTCGAGCCACCTGGTCATAGCTCGCGGCATCGCCGAGGCCCAGGCCGCCACGATGGCCTCGTTCTTTTACATGGGCATCACGGCCGGCCGCTTTCTCTCGGGTATCGTGGCGCCGCGCGTGGGCAGCAAGAACATGATCCGCCTGGGCCAGGCCCTCGCGGCCGCCGGCCTGGTTGTCTTCATCGCGGGTCAGGGCGAGACGGTCCTCTCGGTGGCCTTGGCACTCATTGGTCTGGGCTGCGCGCCCATCTACCCCAGCATCATCTCGCTCACGCCCGAGCGTTTTGGCGAGAAGGCCTCGCAGTCCATGGTGAGCCTGCAGATGGCCTGCGCCTACGCGGGCTCGACGATCATGCCGCCGCTGGTGGCGTGGCTCGTTTCTGCAGGTGGCGCGGCCTTTATGCCGTGGCTTCTGGTTGCCGTCCTGGTGGCGATGTTCCTTCTAGCCGAGGCCGCCAACGCTAAACTGTCCAAGTAGGTCCGCGCGCGGGATCGCCCGCCACAGAGAAAGGCCAGCCATGTTCGCCGATTACCACGTCCACTGCGAGTTCTCTGACGACTCCGTCTATCCCATGGCCGACGTCTGCGCCGATGCCGTTGACCTGGGCCTGGATGAGATCTGCTTCACCGACCACGTGGATTACGGCATCAAGCCCGACGCCGATGAGTATCGCCTGGACCCCTCGTGCGCCCGTATCCAGGACGGCGAGGCCGGCGTCAACGTCGACTACCCGGCCTACTTTGCCCGCATCGACCAGTTACGCGCCGAGTTCGACGGGCACCTGACCATCAAGGCGGGCCTTGAGCTGGGCGTCCAGAGCCACCGCGTCGAGAAGAACCAGGAGCTCGTGGCCGCCTGGGCCCACAAGCTCGACTTCGTGATCTGCTCGATCCACCAGGTGGGCGACCTCGAGTTCTGGAACGGCGAGTTCCAGGCCGGCCGCACCCAGGCCGAGTACAACATGGCCTACTACGAGGAGCTTCTCCGCGTGACCCAGACTTTCAAGGACTACTCGGTGCTGGGCCACCTGGACCTGATCCGCCGATACGACCCGGCAGGCGAGTTCCCCTTTGAGAAGACCCGCGACATCGTGGCCGCGATTTTGGAGCAGGTCATCGCCGACGGCAAGGGAATCGAGCTCAACACCTCGAGCTTCCGCTACGGCCTGCCCGACCTCATGCCCTCGACCGACATCCTGCGCCTCTACCGCGACCTGGGCGGCGCCGTGTTCACGCTGGGCAGCGACTCGCACAAGCCCGAGCACCTCTCGGC